>DASTHR010000374.1:0-6826 GCA_035718105.1 Burkholderiales bacterium | reverse complement strand
GACGTGACGCTGCGCTACGTGCGGCTGCGGGACTACGACGGCAACGTCCACTTCGTGCCCAACGGCACCATCACCACGGTCACCAACAAGAGCCGAGGGTTCGCGCAGTCCGTGATCGACGTCGGCGTGGCCTATCGCGAGGACCTGGACGAATGCCTCGGCGTGATGCGGGAGGTGGGCGCGGAGATGCGCCGGGACCCGGCCTGGGCCGGGCGCATCCTGGATGACCTGGAGGTTGCCGGCGTGGAGCGCTGGGCGGATTCCGCAGTGTTGCTGCGTGCCCGGTTCAAGGTGCTCCCGCTGGAGCAGTGGAACATCCGCCGCGAATTCCTGCGCCGCCTGAAGCGCGCCTTCGACGAGCGCGGCATCGAGATCCCGTATCCGCACCTGACGGTGTACGCCGGCCAGGACAAGCGCGGCGTGGCGCCGCCATTCCGGACGGCGGCGGCCGTCGCCCGCGACCATGCGGGCGCCCAGACGCCGGGCGGGGTGCGCCGCTCGGCGGGAGACCGGTGATTCGACTTTCGCTGCGCTTCATCATTCCCCTGATCCTCGTGCTCACCGCCATCGCCTGGTCAGTGGTGCCCCTGGTGGACCAGCTCACCCTGCGCTGGTTCGTGCGCGATCTGGACATGCGCTCCACCCTGATCGCCAACACCATCCAGGAGCCCCTGCAGGAGATGATCCAGACGGGAACCCCGGCCCGGACGCAGAAGTTGTTCGGCCGAATCATCCAGGACGAGCGACTCTACGCTATCGGATTCTGCGACGCCGGCAGCCGCCGCCTGATCGCGACGTCCACCTTTCCCGAAAACATCACCTGCGGCAACGTCGAGCGCCAGGTGAGCGAGGCAAGGCACGTGTTCGCGAGCCCCCAGGGGCCGCTGCACGTGGCCACCGCGCCGGTGGAGGCGGAGGAAAGCCGTCTCGGGACCCTGATCCTGGTGCACGACATGAGCTTCGTGGACCGCCGCAGCCAGGAAACCAAGAAATACGTCTTCTACTTCTTTGTCGGCCTGGGATTCATCGTTTCCCTGATCACGGTGGTGATCGCCCAACTGAGCTGGCGCGGCTGGGTGCAGGGACTGCGGGCCCTGCTGCGCGGGGAGGGGCTGGTGCGCCCCGCGGAGCGGATCAGCATGCCCGAGCTGCGGCCCATCGCCCGCGATCTGCGTTTCCTGATCCGCGACATCGAGAGCGAATACCGGCCGCGGGACGATACCCAGCTCACCTGGACGCCGGAGACTCTGCGCTCCATCCTGCGGGAGGATCTGAAGGGCGAGGACGTGCTGGTGGTGTCCAACCGGGAGCCCTATATACACGTGCGCAACGAGGGCCGGATCGAGGTGCAGAACCCGGCGAGCGGGCTGGTCACCGCCCTGGAGCCCGTCATGCGGGCATGCTCGGGAACCTGGATCGCCCATGGCAGCGGCTCCGCCGACCGCGACGTGGTGGACCGGCAGGACAGGGTGAAGGTGCCGCCCGGCAAGCCGGCCTACTGCATCCGCCGCGTCTGGCTCAGCAAGGAGGAGGAAGCGGGCTATTACTACGGCTTCTCCAACGAGGGCCTGTGGCCGCTGTGCCACATCGCCCATGTGCGTCCCACCTTCCGCATGCAGGACTGGAAGCAGTACCTGGAGGTCAACCGCCGGTTCGCGCGCGCCGTGACGGATGAGGCCAGGGGCGACGACCCCATCGTGCTGGTGCAGGACTACCACCTTGCTCTGGTCCCGCGCCTGGTCCGGGAGCGTTTGCCCGGCGCCACCATCATTACCTTCTGGCACATCCCCTGGCCCAATCCGGAGGCCTTTTCCATCTGCCCCTGGCGGGCCGAACTGCTGGATGGCCTGCTGGGCAGCAGCATCCTGGGCTTCCACACCCAGTTCCACTGCAACAACTTCGTGGACACCGTGGATCGCCTGCTGGAGGCCCGGGTGGACCGGGAAAGCTTCACCATCTCCTATGGCAACAAGCTCACGGCGGTCAAGCGCTACCCCATTTCCATCGAGTGGCCACCGCCGGAGTTCGCGATGCGCAAGCCGGTTGCGGACTGCCGGGCGGAGGTGCGCCGGCGGCACGGGCTGGCGGCCGACGCCCTGGTGGGCGTGGGGGTGGACCGCCTTGACTACACCAAGGGCATCATGGAGCGCTTCCTGGCGGTGGAACGGTTGCTGGAGCTGGAGCCGCAGTGGATCGGCCGCTTCACCTTCATCCAGGTCGCCGCCCCGTCGCGCTCCAGTATCGAGCAATACCAGGAGTTGGACGTCCACGTGCGCGCGCTGGTCGGCCGGATCAACGGCCGCTTTGCCCGCGGCGACTGGTCACCCATCGTGCTCCGCATCGAGCACCACGATCACGCGGAGGTGTACGAGTACTACCGCGCCGCCGACCTGTGCTACGTTAGCAGCCTGCACGACGGCATGAACCTCGTCGCCAAGGAGTTCATCGCGTCCCGGGACGACGGCCGGGGCGTGCTGGTGTTGAGCCGGTTCACCGGCGCGGCGCGGGAACTGCCCGAAGCACTCATCGTGAACCCCTATGACATCGACCAGTCCGCCGCCGCCCTGCATCTGGCGCTCACCATGCCGCCCGCGGAGCAGCGCGAGCGGATGCGGATCATGCGCGGCCTGGTGCGCGAGTTCAACGTCTATCGCTGGGCCGGTCGCATGCTGCTCGATGCCGCGAGCATGAGGAAGCGGGGCCGCTTCCAGGAACACTCCCCGCCCGCCCTGCGGCCGGTGCGGCAGCGCGCCGCGGCGAACTGAGGCCCATGGACAGCCAGCCGCAGAGGGCACCCGCCCCGCCGTCGCCGGAGGCCGGGGCCTTTTTCCTCGACGTGGACGGGACCCTGCTGGGGATCGCGGCCACGCCGGACGCCGTCACCGTGGAACCCGCCGTGGGGGAACTGCTGTCGCGGCTGGCCGGGGCCAGCGGCGGCGCCCTGGCGCTGATCAGCGGCCGGGCCATCGCTGTCCTCGACCGCCTGTTCGCGCCGCTGCGGCTGCCGGCCGCCGGACAGCATGGCGCCGAGCGCCGGGATGCGGACGGGCGGGTGCACACCCATGCCATCCATGCCCGCGGGCTCGGCGAAGTCCGGGCGGCCGCGGCGGCCTTCGCCGCCGGGAATCCCGGCGTGGCGCTGGAGGACAAGGGCCTGTCGCTGGCGGTTCACTTCCGCCAGGCACCCGCGGCGGAGCCGGCGCTGCGCGCGCTGCTGGAGGATGCCGTGGCGAAGTGCGCCGGGCAGGTCGCCCTTCAGCCGGGAAAGATGGTGCTGGAGGTCAAACCCGCGGGCCGGGACAAAGGCAGCGCGATCGCGGAGTTCATGCGCGAGCCGCCGTTCCGGGGCCGGGTTCCGGTGTTCATCGGCGACGACGTGACCGACGAATTCGGGTTTGCCGTGGTGAACCGCCTCGGCGGGCTCACGGTAAAGGTGGGGGAGGGCGCCTCCCGCGCGAGGCTGCGCCTGGCGGACGTCGCGGCGGTGCGGCGGTGGCTGGAGGACTGCCTGCACCGGCGGGAGGCGCGAACGGCATGAGCAGCCTGGAACTCGGCCTGATCGGCAACTGCGGCGTGGGCGCCCTGGTGGACGCCCACGCGGAAATCGTCTGGACCTGCCTGCCGCGTTTCGACAGCGATGCCGTTTTCTGCTCGCTGCTGGGGGGCGAGCGCAGGCCAGATTCCTTCGGCTTCGCGGCGGTGGACCTGCTGGACTTCGCGCGCTCGGAGCAGGCCTACCTCACCAACACCGCCATCCTGGTGACGCGGCTCTACGACAGCCGCGGCGGCGCCGTGGAGGTCACGGACTTCGCGCCCCGCTTCCGGCAGTTCGGGCGCATGTTTCGCCCCATGATGCTGGTGCGGCGCATCCGCAGGCTATCCGGAAATCCCCGCATCTGTCTGCGGGTGCGTCCGGCCGGCGGCTACGGTTCCCAGCGCCCCGCCATCACCTACGGCAGCAACCACGTGCGCTACGTCGCGCCCGACCTGGTGCTGCGCCTCACCACCGACGCCTCCATCACCGCAATTGTGGAGGAACTGCCCTTCCTGCTGGAGGACGAAATCACCGTCATCCTGGGCCCTGACGAAACCATCACGGACTCGGTGGCGGAGGTGGGGCGGCGCTTCCAGCACGAGACCGCCGATTACTGGCACGAGTGGGTGCGCTACCTGGCGATTCCCTACGAGTGGCAGGAGGCGGTGATCCGGGCCGCCATCACCCTCAAGCTCAACGCCTACGACGATACCGGCGCCATCGTCGCCGCCATGACCACCTCGATTCCGGAAGCCGCCGGCAGCGGGCGTAACTGGGATTACCGCTACTGCTGGCTGCGGGACGGCTATTTCGTGGTGAACGCGCTCAACCGGCTGAGCACCACCCGCACCATGGAGCGCTACCTGGGCTACATCGTCAACATAGCGGCGGGTACTCCCGACGGCGTGCTGCAGCCGGTGTACCGGATTGACGGCCGCACCAGTATCGAGGAGCGGGAGGTGCTCTCCCTGCCGGGATACCGGGGCATGGGGCCGGTGCGAGTGGGCAACCAGGCGTTCCGCCAGGTGCAGCATGACGTTTACGGGTCGGCGATCCTCGCGGCCGCCCACGTATTCTTTGACCGGCGGCTGGCCCGGGTGGGCGACCAGGCGCTGTTCCGGCGCCTCGAGCCCCTGGGAGAGCGCGCGCTGCTGGCGTTCGACCAGCCGGACGCCGGCATCTGGGAACTGCGGGGCTCCGCCCGGGTGCACACCTTCTCCAGCGTCATGTGCTGGGCGGCCTGCGACCGGCTGGCGCGTATCGCCTCGCACCTCGGGTTGGAGGGTCGCGCCGCCTACTGGGGCGCCGGCGCGGAGCGCATCCACCGTGCCGTTTGCGAGGGGGCCTGGAATCCCGGCCGCAACGCCTTCGTGGCCACCTTTGGCGGAGACAGCCTGGACGCCAGCCTGCTGCTGCTGAATGAGGTGGGTTTCCTGAGCGCCGATGATCCGCGCTTTGCGGGTACCGTTGCCGCCATCGAGCAGGAACTGCGCCACGGCGACTTCATCTTCCGTTACGTGGAGCGCGACGACTTCGGGGTGCCGGAGAACGCGTTCCTGGTCTGCACCTTCTGGTACATCTACGCGTTGGCCGCCCTGGGCCGCACGGAGGAGGCGAGGGAACTGTTCGGGAAGCTGCTTGGCCGGCGCAACCGCCTCGGCCTGCTCGCGGAACACATCGATCCGCGCAGCGGGGAGCAGTGGGGCAACTTCGTCCAGACCTACAGCATGGTGGGCCTGATCAACTGCGCCATCCGCCTCAGCATCCGCTGGGACCAGGCTTTCTGAACCCGGGAATCATGGTCGCGGGAGGCCCGCGCCGGCCCGGCGGTGCTATTTCACCAGGGTGACGGGGACGTCCACGAGGTGCAGCACGTCGCTCGCCACCGAGCCCAGCACCAGTTTGCCGACGACAGTGCGGCCGTGGGTGCCCATCACGATGCTGTCGCAGTCGAGTTCCTTGGCGACCCGGGCGATGGTCTCCGCGGGGGAACCCATCTCGGTGTGGGTGCTGTATTTGAGCCCCGCCTCGTCCAGCAGCGCCCGGGCGCCCGCCGAGGCCTCCATGGCCAGTTCCTTGGCGTGGGCCTGGATGGTTTCCCGGGCCATGTCGTGGGTCTGCCACCCAACTGGAGCCGGCTCGACGTTGATCAGGTGGATTTCGGCCGGACCGAGTTCCTGGGACAGGCTGATGACATACTTTACCGCCCGGTTGCAGCGCTCGGAGCCGTCCACCGGCACCAGTATCCTGTGCTTTCCCATCGTTTCTCCATCCGGCGGGGCCGCGCGCCCCGCGAAAAGGCAGGATCTGATCTCGCGGCCTCGGCTTCCGGCGCTATTTTGGGGGAACCACGCGCGGCATGCAATCGCCCCGGGGCGTGGCGCCGGGGCCGCGTGCTAGAATTCCCGGCGGGCGAGCAGAGGACCGGCCATGAAAACAACAAGCGTTGGGGGATGGGGGATGGCGTTCGCCGCGTGCCTGCTGGCGGGCACGGGGCCTGCGCTGGCCGCTGGGGGCGGGGCGAGCGGCCCCGCGCTAGCCGGCATTCCGGTGGACTTCATACTGTTCGGCGCCACGCTGCTGGGCGTCGCCCTGTTCCACTCCCAGGTCTTCTACGTCGCCCTTGGCGGGCTCGCGGTCATCACCGCCTACAAGCTCACGTTCACGGGTTTCCACCAGGGCCCCGGCATCGCCGGGCTGCTGGGCCACATCGGGCATGAGTGGGTGACCATCGCCAACCTGTTCTGCCTGCTGATGGGATTCGCGCTGCTGTCGCGGCACTTCGAGAAGAGCGAGGTGCCGGTGGTGCTGCCCCGGGTGCTCCCGAGCGACTGGAAGGGCTGTTTCGCGCTGCTGGCCGTGGTGTTCGTGCTCTCGGGCTTTCTCGACAACATTGCCGCGGCGCTGATTGGCGGCGCCATGGCTCACACCCTGTTCAAGGGCCGGGTGCATATAGGGTACCTGGCGGCCATCGTGGCGGCGTCCAACGCCGGGGGTGCCGGCAGCGTGGTCGGCGACACCACCACCACCATGATGTGGATCGAGGGGGTGAGCCCCCTGGACGTCGTGGAAGCCTACGTCGGCGCCGCAGTGGCTCTGGTGGTGTTCGGGATTCCCGCGGCCCTGCAGCAGCACCGCTACCATCCCATCGCCGAGCACGTGGAAGGGGGCGGCGGGGCCCACGTGGACTGGACCCGGGTGGGGATCGTGCTGCTGATCCTGGTGGCGGCCATCGTCACCAACGTCACCGTGAACGTCAAGTTCCCGGAAATGGCGGACCGGTTCCCCTTC
>DASTHR010000373.1:0-3455 GCA_035718105.1 Burkholderiales bacterium | reverse complement strand
GAGGGGGTCCCGAGTGAGGATGAGCCAGCTGTAGCAGCCCACGGTGAGGGCCGCCATGAACCAGGTATGGGCCGCGGGAAGGGCGGCCGCCGCCACCACCACCGGGATCAGGTAAAGCGATACCAGGGGGTTGCCCGATCCGCCGCTCCAGTAGAGCAGCGCGGTGAGGGCGATGACGTCCAGCAGCAGGTGCCCGAGAAACTCGGAATTCGCCACCGGCCAGACCCGGCGCACGCGCCAGTGGGTTGCCAGGTTCACCGCCACCAGCAGGCCCAGGGTCATCGCCATGGGCCGCGTCTCCCAGGCAATGTCCATGGGCGAGGCCGCGGCGAGGGCGGCGGCCATGGCCGCCACCATCAGGTAGCGCAGCATCACCAGCCGCTGCAGGTTCTCCGCGGTGGGCGCCAGCATGATCACCTGGGGATTGGGCGGGGAGCGGCGGGCCATGGCGGGATTCTAGCGTTTTCCGTCGCGGGAGGATGACTGAGGCGTTTCGCCGCATGCGACAACGCACCGCCCGGGCCTCGCGCCGGCCTCGCATAGAATGGCCCGGAGCGTGTGGCCGGCGGGCTGTTCACTCCGGCCGGGGTTCTGCGAGACCCTCTCCCTGCACGCTCGCACACTGGGGTCGTAGCCGTGCCGCTCCCGCCGGGCCACCGGCGGGGGCTGTCCCGGCCGACCGCAGTTCCAGGACTCAAGGTTCAAGGCGCAAGGTTCAAGGGTTCTCCTTGCAACTTGCCCGTTGGCCCTTGCCCCGATCAGGGAATCGCCACCTCCTCGATGATTCGTCCGGCGAGATCCGCCAGGCTGCCCTCGGCGAAATCCGCCGCGGGCCGCAGCCGATGGCTCACCACCGCGGTCAGTACCGCCTGCACGTCCTCGGGCAGCACCTGGTTGCGGCTGTCCATGAGCGCCCAGGCCCGCGCCGCGGCGAGCAGCGCCAGCCCGGCGCGGGGCGACATCCCGTTCAGGTAGTGGGGCGCGTTGCGGGTGTGGGCGATGATGGCCTGCAGGTAATCCAGCAGCGCCCCGGAAACGTGAACCTTGCGCGCGCCGTCCTGCAGCTCCAGGAACTCGAGGGTGTCCATGGCCGGCGACAGTCCGGAGATGATCTGGCGCCGCTCCACGCCGGAGAGCAGGCCGCGCTCGGCGTTGCGGTCCGGGTATCCCAGCTCGATGCGCATCAGGAAGCGGTCGAGCTGCGACTCCGGCAGGGGGAAGGTGCCCACCAGGTGCGAGGGGTTCTGGGTGGCGATGACGAAGAACGGCTCGGGCAGGGGGCGGGTCTCCCCCTCGATGGTGACCTGATGCTCTTCCATCGCCTCCAGCAGGGCGCTCTGGGTCTTGGGCGTGGCGCGATTGACCTCGTCCGCCAGCACCACCTGCGCGAACACCGGTCCGGGATGGAACTGGAACGCGCTGCGGTCGCGGTCGTACACGGAGACCCCGAGTATGTCCGCGGGCAGCATGTCGCTGGTGAACTGGATGCGGTGAAACTCCAGGCCCAGGGTGCGGGCCAGCGCGTGCGCCAGCGTGGTCTTGCCCACGCCGGGGATGTCCTCGATCAGCAGGTGGCCGCGCGCCAGCAGGCAGGCCACCGCGAGGCGGATCTGGCGCTCCTTGCCCAGGATGATCTGGGCGCACTGCCGCACCACGCGGTCGAGAGGGGATGACATATGGATTGCGCTCCGGCGAGTGCGGCCCGTCACAGCGTCTTGACGACGCGCTTCAGGGCCGGGTCTTCCTCGTTGGCCGTGACCGCGAAGCCCAGCGCGACCATCAGCTTGAGCATGTTGTGGTTGTTGGCCAGGACGTCGCCCTCGATGGTGCGCAGTCCCTTCTCGCGCGCCACGTCCATCAGCGAGATCATCAGCTTGGAGCCGATACCCTTGCCGTGCCAGTCGTCGCCCACCACCAGCGCGAACTCGCAGCTGTTGGCATCCGCGTTGATGACGTAGCGGGCGACCCCGAGCTCGATCTCGACCCCGTCCTGCTCCATCACCGCCAGCAGCGCCATCTCCCGGTCGTAGTCGATCTGCGTGAAGCGCACCAGGAGTTTCGGCGTGAGCTCGTGCATGGTGCTGATGAAGCGGAAGTACTTGGTTTCCTCGGACAGGCCGCGCACGAAGTTCTGGTGCATCTCCGCGTCCTCGGGACGGATGGGGCGGATGATGACCGGGGTGCTGTCGGCGAGCTGCCAGTGCTGGATCAGGTGCCCGGGGTAGGGGTAGATGGCCATGTGGGAGTAGCGGGAGGCGGATTCCAGGGGCGGCAGCCCCACCACCACCCGCGCGTCCACCGCCACCGCCCCGCGCTCGTCCACGATCAGGGGATTGATGTCCAGCTCCCGCAGCCAGGGCAGCTCGCACACCATCTCGGAAACCCGCAGCAGCACGTCCTCCACCGCCTCGACATCCACCGCCGGCATGTTGCGGAACTCCCCGAGGGTGCGGGCGATGCGGGTGCGCCGGATCATGTCGCGGGCGAGGAAGCGGTTGAGGGGCGGCAGGGTCACGGCGCGGTCTCCCATGATCTCCACCATGAAGCCGCCCGGCCCGAAGCTGATGACGGGGCCGAAGACCGCGTCATTGGCGACGCCCACCATGAGTTCCCGGCCATTGGGCTTGTTGTGCATGGGCTGGATGGCAACGCCGTCGACCTGCACCCCGGGGGCGGCCTGCGCCACCTTGCCCAGGATGCCGGTGTAGGCGCCCCGCACCTCGGCGGCCGAGGAGATGTTCAGGCGCACCCCGCCCACGTCGGATTTGTGGGTGATCTCCCGGGAATTGATCTTCATGGCCACCGGGAATCCCACCTGTTCGGCGATGACGATGGCCTCCGAGACCGAGCGCGCCACCATGGTGCGGGCCACCGGGATGCGGAAGGTGGCGAGCATGGCCTTGGACTCCATCTCCGTCAGGACCGTGCGTTTCTCGGCCAGGGCGGTTTCGATCAGGATGCGCGCGCCTTCGATGTCGGGCCGGTCCGCTTCATGGGCCGAAGGCTCCGGCACCTGCATCAGCAGTCGCTGGTTGGCGAGGTAGGTGGCGAGGTGGGAGAACACCTCCACCGCCGGCTCCGGGGTGCGGAACACCGGGACCCGGGTGCGGGCGAAGGTCTCGCGGCTGCTGCGGATGCTGTCCTCGCCCATCCAGCAGGTGAGGAGCGGCTTGCGGGTGCCCTTCGCCAGGTCGACGATGGCATCGGCCACTTCCTGCGGGTTGGTGGGGGCCTGGGGCGTGAGGATCACCAGCACGCCGTCGAAGTTCCTGTCCTCCAGGCAGGACTCCACCGCCGCGCGGAAATGCGCCGGAGTGGCTTCCCCGCACAGGTCCACGGGGTTGCTGCGGGACCAGTTGGCGGACACCAGCGGCTCCAGCCGGTCGAGGGTTTCCCGCGACAGCTCCGGGATCCTCACTCCGAAGTCGGTGCCGGCGTCCGCGGCCAGTACCCCG
>DASTHR010000372.1:0-2651 GCA_035718105.1 Burkholderiales bacterium | reverse complement strand
GCCTCTCCGTGGTCATCCCGATCTATCGCTCCGAGGCCATCCTCGAGGAGCTGTACCGCCGTCTGCGCGCGGCGCTGGAGACCATCACCGCGGACTTCGAGATCCTGCTGGTGGAGGACTGCGGCGGTGACCGCTCCTGGGAGCTGATCTGCGAGCTGGCGCGGCGCGACCCCCGGGTGAAGGGCCTGCAGTTCAGCCGCAACTTCGGGCAGCACTACGGCATCACCGCCGGGCTCGACCACTGCAACGGCGACTGGGTGGTGGTGATGGATGGCGACCTGCAGGACCGCCCCGAGGACATCCCCGCCCTCTACGCCAGGGCCCAGGAGGGCTACGACGTGGTGGTGGCGCGCCGGGGCATCCGCCTGCATTCCCCGCTCAAGCGCGTCGCCTCCTGGGCCTTCTACCGGCTGTTCAGCTGGCTCTCCGACATCGAGTACGACGGTGAAACCGGAAATTTCCGCATCGTCTCGCGGCGGGTGGTGGAGAACGTGCGGCAGATGCGGGAGCAGATGCGCTTCTTCGGCGGCCTGCTGGCCTGGATGGGGTTCCCCACCGCGCTGGTGGACGTGCAACAGGACCCGCGTTTCGCCGGGCGCTCCAGCTACAGCCTGCGGCGCCTGTCGCGCCTGGCGGTGGACGTGATCATCGCCTACTCGGACAAGCCGCTGCGGCTGGCCATCCGGCTCGGCTTCTACATGGCGCTGTTCGCCTTCCTGTTCGGGCTGTTCTTCATATACCGGGCCCTGTTCCACGCCTTTCCGGTGCTCGGCTACCCGAGCATCATGGTCTCGATCTATTTCGTGGGCGGGATCATCATCGCCATCCTCGGCATCCTCGGCATCTACCTCGGCAAGACCTACGACGAGACCAAGCGCCGGCCGCTTTACGTGGTGATGCGCAGCACCTTCGAGGGGGACCGCCCCGGCGGCGGCGGAGACGCGCCGCGGTGAAACTCTGCGCCGCCTGCGGCGCCCGCTTCGAGGCGCCCGCCTGGCACTGCCCGCGATGCGGGGCGGAGCCGGAAATGATCGGCGGGTTCCCCGCCTTCGCCCCCGCCCTCGCCCGGGGCGGTGCCGGCTACGATCCGGAACACTTCGACCGGCTGTTCGCGCTGGAGGCGGGCCACTTCTGGTTCCGCGCCCGCAACCGGCTCATCCAGTGGGCGCTTGCCCGGTACTTCCCGCGGACCCGCTCCTTCTGCGAGATCGGCTGCGGCACCGGTTACGTGCTCTCGGGGGTGGGGGCGGCGCTGCCCGGCGCCTCGCTCAGCGGCAGCGAGGTGTTCGCCGAGGGACTGCCGTTCGCGGCGCGGCGGGTGCCGGGGGCGCGCCTGATGCAGATGGACGCCCGCGCCATCCCGTTCGAGAACGAGTTCGACGCCCTGGGCGCCTTCGACGTGATCGAGCACATCGAGGACGACCGGGCGGCACTGCGGTCCATGCACCGGGCCATCGCCCCCGGCGGCGGCCTGCTGCTCACCGTGCCCCAGCATCCCTGGCTGTGGAGCTGGATGGACGACGCGGCCCGCCATGTGCGCCGCTACACCGCGGCCGAGCTGCGGGGCAAGGCGGAGGAGGCGGGTTTCCGCGTCGAGCGCATGAGCTCTTTCGTGAGCCTGCTGCTGCCGGCTATGATGCTCTCCCGCCTCGGGCGCCGTAAGGCGGCGGTGGAGGCGGACCCCTACGCCGAATTCAGGATGTCTTCCGTGGTTAACCGCATGCTGGAATGGGTGCTGGCCGTCGAGCGCGGCCTGATCCGCGCAGGGGTCTCGTTCCCGGCGGGAGGCTCGCTGCTGCTGGTAGCGCGAAAGCAATGAAGATCCCCTTCAACAAGCCCTTCATCGTCGGCGAGGAGCTGGAGAACATCCGCCGCGCGGTGGAGCAGGGGCAGCTCTCCGGCGACGGCCCGTACACGAAGCTCTGCCACCGCTGGTTCGAGGAGCGGCTCGGCTGCGCCCGGGCGCTGCTCACCCACTCCTGCACCGCGGCCCTGGAGATGGCGGCCATGCTCTGCGACATCGGCCCCGGGGACGAGGTGATCATGCCCTCCTACACCTTCGTCTCCACCGCCAACGCCTTCGTGCTGCGCGGCGGCGTGCCGGTGTTCGTGGACATCCGCCGCGACACCCTGAACCTGGACGAGTCCCTGGTGGAGGCGGCGATCACGCCCCGCACCCGCGCCATCGTGCCGGTGCACTACGCCGGCATCCCCTGCGAGATGGATGCGATCCTCGGCCTTGCGCGCCGCCGCGGCCTGCGGGTGGTGGAGGATGCGGCCCAGGCCCTGCTCTCGGAGTACAAGGGCCGGCCCGCGGGCGCCATCGGCGACCTGGGCTGCCTGTCGTTCCACGAAACCAAGAACATCATCAGCGGCGAGGGCGGCGCACTGCTGGTGAACGACCCCGACCTCGCCGAGCGCGCCGAGATCATCCGCGAGAAGGGCACCAACCGCAGCCGCTTCTTCCGCGGCCAGGTGGACAAGTACACCTGGGTCGACCTGGGCTCGAGCTACCTGCCGTCGGAGATCCTGGCGGCGGTGCTGGTGGCGCAGCTCGAGAGCGCCGACGCGATCCAGGCCGCGCGTCAGGCAGTGTGGGCCCGCTACCACGCCGAGCTGGCCGGCTGGGCGGCGACCCACGGGGTTCAGCA
>DASTHR010000371.1:0-3527 GCA_035718105.1 Burkholderiales bacterium | reverse complement strand
ATGTTGAAGCGGTCGCGGAAGGTCTTGAGGGAGACGGTGCCCATCTTCTTCTGCTGGTGGCTCACCATCTGCCCCTCCCCCGCCTCGCCCATGCCGTAGCCCTTGATGGTCTTCGCCAGGATCACGGTGGGCTGGCCCCTGTGCTTCATGGCGGCGGCGTAGGCGGCGTAAATCTTGTGCGGGTCATGGCCGCCCCGGTTCAGCCGCCAGATGTCGTCGTCGGTCATGTTGGAGACCATCTCCAGCAGTTCCGGGTACTTGCCGAAAAAGTGCTTGCGCACGTAGGCGCCATCCTTGGACTTGAAGGTCTGGTACTCGCCGTCCACGCACTCTTCCATGCGCTTCAGCAGCAGCCCCTTGGTGTCCTTCATGAACAGCGGGTCCCAGTAGGAGCCCCAGATCACCTTGATCACGTTCCAGCCGGCGCCGCGGAAGTCCGACTCCAGTTCCTGGATGATCTTGCCGTTGCCGCGCACCGGCCCGTCGAGGCGCTGCAGGTTGCAGTTGATCACGAACACCAGGTTGTCCAGACGCTCGCGCACCGCGAGGGAAATGGCGCCCAGGGACTCCGGCTCGTCCATCTCGCCGTCGCCCATGAAGGCCCACACCTTGCGGTCGGCGGCGTTGATGATGCCGCGGTCGTTGAGGTACTTCATGAACCGCGCCTGGTAGATGGCCATCAGGGGACCGAGGCCCATGGACACGGTGGGGAACTGCCAGAACTCCGGCATCAGCCAGGGGTGCGGATAGGAAGAGAGCCCCTTGCCGTCCACCTCCTGGCGGAAGTGCTCCAACTGGTCCCGGGTGAGCCGGCCCAGCAGGAAGGCGCGGGCGTAGATGCCGGGCGCCGAGTGGCCCTGCACGAACACCATGTCGCCGCCGAAATCGCCGTGGGGGGCGCGCCAGAAGTGGTTGTAGCCCACATCGTAGAGCGTGGCCGCCGAAGAGAAGCTTGCGATGTGGCCGCCCACGTTGCTGTCCTTGTTGGCGCGCAGCACCATGGCCAGGGCATTCCAGCGCACGTAGGAGCGGATGCGGTGCTCGATCTCCGCGTCGCCCGGGGATTTCTCCTCCTTCGACGCGGGGATGGTGTTGAGGTAGGCGGTGGTGGCGCTGTAGGGGAGATAGGCCCCCGCCCGGCGCGCCTTTTCCACCAGGCGCTCCAGCAGGTAATGGGCGCGCTCGGTGCCCTCGTACTGGATCACGCCGTCCAGCGCGTCCAGCCATTCCTGGGTTTCCTGGGGATCGATGTCGGGAAAGGGTTCCATCTCATCCTCCTGTGCGTGACGGGCATGGCCGCGGTCGCGGCGGCCCCGCCACATTAACCTACCGTGAAGCTTGGGATTCTACGCCCCGCTTTGCAACGGCCGCCACCCGCTCCGCAGCCTCCACCGTGTTGCAAAGCAGCATGGCGATGGTCATGGGACCCACCCCGCCTGGGACCGGGGTAATCCATCCGGCGCGCTGCTTCGCGCCCTCGAAATCCACATCGCCAGTGAGCTTGCCGTCGGGGAGGCGGTTGATGCCGACGTCGATCACCACGGCACCCGGCTTCACCATGTCGCCGGTGACCATATGGGCCTTGCCGGTGGCCACCACCAGGATGTCGGCGCGTCGCGTGTGCTCCGCCAGGTTGCGGGTCTTCGAGGTGCAGATGGTGACGGTGGCGCCCTGCTCCAGCAGCAGGAAGGCCATGGGCTTGCCCACGATGTTGCTGCGCCCCACCACAACCGCCTCGGCCCCCTCGGGGGAGTAGGCGATCTCCTTCAGCATGCGCATCACGCCGTAGGGCGTGCAGGGCACGAACACCTTGCTGCCGGTCACCAGGGCGCCGACGTTGTGCAGGTGGAAGCCGTCCACGTCCTTGGCGGGATCGATGGCCTCCAGCACCCGCGCGGTATGGATGTGGGCGGGAAGCGGCAACTGCACCAGGATGCCGTGCACCGAGGCGTCGCGGTTCAACTCCCCGATCAATGCCAGCAGCGCCGCCTCGGTGGCGGCCTCCGGCAGGGCGTGCACCCGGGAGCGGATGCCGATCTCCTTCGAGGTGCTGGCCTTGTTGCGGACATAGACCTGGGACGCGGGGTTCTCCCCCACGATCACCACGTCGAGCCCGGGCACGATGCCGGCCCGGGCCAGTCCCGCGATGCGTCCCTTCAGTTCCTCGCGCACCTTCTGGGCGATGGCCTTGCCGTCGATGATCTTCGCGGTCATGTGCTTTCCTCGGGTGTGAACAGCGATGCAGGGTGCGCTTCGCGCACGCGGCCGCCCTGCCCACTCAAATCCGGTGCGCACCGCGCACCCTACGTCTCTGCGGTTCGATCTCGTTCGTCACCGGTGAAGAGGGTTTCCCCCTCGGTCACGAGCACATCCATCCCCCGGTCGTGGGCTTCGACGGGCAGATCTTCCAGCACCTGCATCGAGTAGGCCGCCGCCACCCGCAAGGGACGCCCCGGCAGCGCGGCGATGAACCGGTCATAATAGCCGCGGCCATAGCCGAGGCGGTCGCCGCGACGGGTGAACGCCACCCCCGGCGCCAGCACCAGGTCCACCGCGGCGCCCTCCGGCAGCCGTTCGCAATGCAGACCGGGCTCGGGGATGCCCCAGGTGCCCGGCGCCAGGTCGCGCGCCGGATCCTCAATGAAGCAGAACTCGAGCCGCTCCCGATTCGCCGCCACCCGCGGCAGCGCCACCCGCTTTCCCGCCGCCAGGGCAGAGGCGATGAAACCCGCCGTGTCGAACTCCGCCCGGAATGAGGCGTAGGCCGCCACGGTCCGCGCGTTGCGGTAGCCCTCCAGGGCCAGCAGGCGCTCGGTGATGGCCGCGCACCACTCGCGGCGCAGCGCCTGCGGCAATGCCTCGCGCCCGGCGATTATACGCGCGCGGATTTCGGCTTTAGTGTTGGGGGAATCCACAATGCGCCTCACCGCTGGCGGTTGCCGCCGGCTAGTCGAATTTGCGCAGGTCCTCGATGACCTTGCCGTCGTTGGGCAGGCTCCCCGGAGCGCCAAACTCCACGTCGCCCCGCAGCTTGATAACCTCGCGGATGCTCGCGACAACGGCCCGGGCCAGATCCTCGCCGCCTTCCCGGACCTCGCAGCGCAGGGTCATGCGGTCGTTCTTCTGCTCGTCGTGTTCGATCACCAAGCGCCCCCGGGAAACCTCGGGATGGCGCTTGACCACCTCCGCCACCTGAGACGGCCGCACGAACATGCCCCGCACCTTGGCGGTCTGGTCGGCGCGGCCCAACCAGCCCTTGATGCGCTGGTTGGTGCGCCCGCAGCGAGAAATTCCCGGCAGCACCGCCGACAGGTCGCCGGTGGCGAAGCGGATCAGGGGGTAGTCCGGGTTGAAGGTGGTCACCACCACCTCCCCCACCTCGCCCTCGGGCACGGGGTCGCCGGTGCCGGGGCGCACGATCTCCACGATGACACCTTCGTCCACGATCCAGCCCTCCCGGGCCGGCGAATCGTAGGCGATCATGCCCAGGTCGGCGGTGGCGTAGAGCTGGAAGGCGGCGATCCCCC
>DASTHR010000370.1:0-2521 GCA_035718105.1 Burkholderiales bacterium | reverse complement strand
GAGATCCTGGGCATCCTGCAGGACCTCGAGCGCATAACCGAAGTCCGTTACGGAAGCGGGCTCGCGCCCCAGCAGGACGTGATCAAGAGCCAGGTGGAGCAGACCGCGATCCGCAACGAGCTGATCACCCTGGACACGGAGACCGTCCACATCCGCGGCCGCATCAACAGCCTGCTCAACCGGCCGGCCAGTGCTCCGCTCGCGGAGCCCCGCGCATTGCGCCCCGCCCCGGCGGCTGCGGTCATGGACATCGCGGCGCTGGAGAGCCGCCTGCGCGCCAATAACCCGCTGCTGTTCGCCCAGGACGCCCAGGTCGCGGCCTCCGAGGCCAACCGCCGGCTTGCGGAAAGGAATCGCTACCCGGATTTCTTCGTCGGCTTCGGCCCGATCCAGGAAGACGACCGCCTCGCGGCCTGGGAGGCGAAGATCGGCCTGAACATTCCCCTGCAGCAGGAGTCGCGCCGCTCCCGGGAGCGGGAGGCGACGGCGAACCTGGACGCGGCGCGCGCCCGGCGCGATGCCATCGCCAGCCGCCTCCTCAACGACCTGCACGAGGTGTTCGCCAGCTGGGACGCAGCCCGGCGCAAGCAGGACCTCATCGAGCGGGCGCTGCTGCCCCAGGCCACCGTGAACTACCAGTCGGCGCTGGCGGGATACGAGGCCGGCAAGGTGGACTTCGCCACCCTGCTGGACGCGGAACGGCAGGTGAAGGCGGCCCGGCTCGAGCGCCTGCGGGCCCGGGTGGAGCAGGAAGCGCGCCTGGCCCAGATCGAGCGCATGATCGGGGGAGAGCTATGAAGCGTGCAGGCATCGCCCTCGCAGTGCTGGCGGCCGCCGCGGCGGGCGCCGCCGGCGGCTACTTCTTCGCGCCCGCCCACCGCGCCGCGGAACCGGCGACCACCACCCGGGCCCCCGCGTCGAAGCCGGAGCGCAGGATCCTCTACTACCGCAACCCGATGGGTCTGCCGGACACTTCGCCGGTGCCGAAGAAGGACCCCATGGGCATGGACTACATCCCGGTCCACGAGGGCGAGGAGCCGGACACGGGCAGCGGCGTGAAGATCAGCCCGGAGCGCATTCAGAAGCTGGGCGTGCGCACCGAACCCGCCACCGTGCGCGAGGTCTCGCGCACGCTTCGCGTCGTGGGCATCCTGGAAGTGGACGAGCGGCGCATCTTTACCGTCGCGCCGCGCTTCGAGGGCTGGATCCAGGAATTGCACGTCAGTGCCACCGGGCAGGGGGTGGCGAAGGGCCAGGCCCTGCTCGACGTCTACAGCCCGGAACTCGCCTCCGCCCAGCGCGAGTACGCGGTGGCCCGCCGCGGCCTCGCGGCGGCGAAGGAAGGAACACCCGAGGCCCGGGAAGGCATGCAGCGGCTCGCGGACAGCGCGCTGGAGCGTCTGCGCAACTGGGAGGTGTCCGAGGACCAGATCCAGCGGCTTGAACAGGACGCCGACCGCAGGCAGGTGCTCACCCTGCGCGCGCCGGGCTCGGGGGTGGTGCTGGACAAGCCGGCGCTGAAGGGCATGCGCTTCATGCCGGGGGAGATGCTGTTCCGGATCGCCGAACTCTCGAACCTCTGGCTCCAGGGCGAGGTGTTCGAACAGGACCTGGCGCTGGTGAGGCCCGGGCTGCAGGCCCGAATCCGGGTGAATGCGTATCCCGACCGGACCTTCGATGGCCGGGTCACCTTCGTCTATCCGACGGTGAGCCCGGACACCCGCACCGGGCGGGTGCGCATCGAACTGCCAAACCCGGACGGGGTACTGAAACCCTCCATGTACGCCACTGTCGAGTTTGCCACCGCCACGAAGAAGGTGCTCGCGGTCCCGGACTCGGCGCTCCTGGACACGGGCACCCGCCGGATGGTGCTGGTGGAGCGCGGGCCAGGCCGCTTCGAGCCGCGGCAGGTCAAGACCGGCCTGCGGGGCGACCAGTACGTGGAGGTGCTGGACGGGATCGGGGAAGGAGAAAACGTGGTGGTGGCGGCCAATTTCCTGATTGACGCCGAGAGCAACCTGAAGGCGGCGCTGGGGGCGTTCGGCATGGCGGAGGGCGCCGCCGGCCCCCGCGCGCATCCGGCCCACGCTACCGTGAACAAGGTGGACGCCGAGGCCGGCACCCTGAACGTGACCCATGGACCCATCCCCACACTCAACTGGCCCCCCATGACCATGGATTTCCGGGTCAGGGACAAGGCACTGCTCAGAAACCTGAAGCCGGGCCAGGAGGTGGAGATCGAGGTCGCGCAGGAAGGAGCGGCAGATTTCGTCGTGACGGCAATCCGCCCGGGCGGCAGTGCGCAGAAACCGGCATCCCCCGCGGCCGCCGGGCACCGCCACTAGCGACGGACAGTACCTGCATGCTGAGCAGGATCATCGAGTGGTCGGCCAGGAACCTGTTCCTGGTGCTGCTGGCGACCGTGTTCATCGTCGGAGCCGGGATCTGGGCAGTGCTGAAAACGCCCCTCGACGCCCTGCCCGACCTCTCGGACCCGCAGGTCATCATCTACACCGAGTAT
>DASTHR010000369.1:0-2645 GCA_035718105.1 Burkholderiales bacterium | reverse complement strand
GGGGCGACGAAGTCCACGATCTTGAGCCGCTCCTCGGTCACCGTCAGGTTGCCCACGGCGATGTCGCCCAGCCCCTCGGCGAGGCCGGTAAGCAGCTTGTCCCGGGTGGTGGGGATGATGTAGAGGGTCACCGGCCGCTTGTGGGTCTTGTGCTTCTGGTTCACCCAGCGCTCGAAATCCCGCAAGTGTTCGGCGGAGATTCCCCGCTCCCGGCCCTTGTCCACGTAGTAGAAGGTGCGGCTGTAGGGGACGAGCACCCGGATGACGCGCCGCTCCACCATCTGGTCGAAGTCGCCCTTCCAGGGCTTGCTCTCGGTGCTGAGCTGGCGCGGCTGGGTCGCCGGGGCCGCGGCAGCCTTGGCGGTTTCGGCAAGGGACAGGGGTGCGATCAGGAGCAGGGCGGCTGCCAGGACGGCGTGGTTGGGGCGGAAGCGCATGGTCTGCCTCAATTCATTCTGATCAGGCGCGGGAATATACCCGATCCTACGAGGGCCGGCCAACGCGGGACGGTCGGCGTCAATGGTGACCATGCACCTTGGCGTGACCGCGTCCCCGGGCGATCAGCCAGCGGTTCACCGGGTATGCCGCGACGCCCGCGACGGCAAGAGCCAGGGCCAGGCTGCCCCAGAACAGGAAGGTATCCAGCCCCGCCTCCATGGCCCCCGGGATGGCCAGCATGATCAGGTTGTCCACGACCTCCATGATGGCGATGGAGGCGGTGTCCGCGGCCAGGGCGAGCCGGGCCGCTTCGCGGAAGGGGAGGCCATGGCGAAGCAGCGGCAGCATGGTGAGCCCGTAGCCGGAGAGGAAGGCCAGGGCGACGGCCAGGGCGATGGTTTCGGCGTTGCTCCAGCCCAGGGCGGTTCCGATCACCATGCCCAGGACCTCGCCGATGGCGCAGCCCGTCAGGCAGTGAAGGGTGGCGCTGAAGGCAATGCGGTCGAGGGATGCCGCCGGGCGGCCAGCTTGGTGGCCGGGGATGGAATGGCCATGGTGCGGGTGCGTGTGTTCCATGATTTCCTCCGGTTGTGACGATGCGGGGAGGAGTCTAGACTCCGTAGCATGGTACGGAGTCAAGGGGGTCGCGCGCGGATGACCATCGGCCGGTTCGCGGCGGAGGCGGGGGTGGGCGTGGAGACGGTGCGCTACTACCAGCGGCGCGGGCTGCTGCCGGTGCCCAGGGCGGCGGGAAGCTACCGCGAGTACGACGCGGAATTGCTGCGCCGCCTGCGCTTCATCCGGCAAGTGCAGGCGGCCGGGTTTACCCTGGAGGAGATCCGGGAACTGATCCGGCTGGACCGCACCGGCGACCGGCCGCGCATCCAGACCATCGCGGCCCGCAAGCTGGAGGAACTGCGGGGACGGATGCGCGGGCTGCGGGCCGTGGCGAAAGTTCTGGAGGCGCTGGTGCACGATTGCCGGCACGCGCCGGCGGGAACGCCTTGTCCGATCATCGAGGCCTTCGACGTCGGGGGCGGCGCCGAATCGGCTCGACAGATTCGACGCCGCTAAACAAATTCTTGATCTGAGTCAACCTTTTGTCCCGGAGCCTCGGCTATAACGGCCCCTTTCCAGGCCCCGGCGCCAGCAGGCGTATGTCCGGGGGCCAACTTTTATTCCTTTTGGGGACAGCGCTTGCAAGCATCCCGGAAGCTGGAACTGGTCTGCCCCGCGGGCGCGCTGCCGGCGCTCAAGTCCGCCGTGGACCACGGCGCCGACTGCGTCTACATCGGCCTGCGGGACAGCACCAATGCCCGCAACTTCGCCGGGCTGAATTTCGACGAGGCGGCGGCGAAGGAGGGCGTGCGCTACGCCCATGGCCGCGGCGCGAAGGTGCTGCTGGCGCTCAACACCTATCCCCAGGCGGAGAACTGGGCCCGCTGGACGGCGGCGGTGGACCTTGCGGCGCGCCTCGGCATCGATGCCGTGATCCTGGCGGATCCTGGCCTCATGGGTTACGCGCGCAAGGCCCACCGGAACCTGCGGCTGCATCTCTCGGTGCAGGGCTCCGCCACCAGCTACGAAGCCATCAATCTCTACCACGAGCGCTTCGGCGTTTCGCGGGCCGTGCTGCCCCGGGTGCTGTCCCTGGCCCAGGTGGAGGACGTGGTGAAGAACACCCCCGTGGAGATCGAGGTGTTCGGCTTCGGCGGGCTGTGCGTCATGGTGGAGGGACGTTGCGCGCTTTCGTCCTACGCCACCGGCGAGGGGCCCAACACCTTCGGCGCCTGTTCCCCGGGCAAGCACGTGCGCTGGCAGGACACGGCCACGGGTCTCGAGACCCGGGTCAACGGCTTCCTGGTGAACCGCTTCGCGCCCGGCGAGCACGCGGCCTATCCGACGTTGTGCAAGGGACGCTTCGAGGTGAAAGGGGAGCACTACTACGCCATTGAGGAGCCGGCCAGCCTCAACACCCTGGAGATCCTCCCGCAATTGCTGGCCATGGGGGTGCGCGCCATCAAGATCGAGGGCCGCCAGCGCAGCCCGGCCTATGTGGCCCAGGTGACGAAGACCTGGCGCGCCGCCATTGACGCCTGCCTGCGCGACCCCGGCGCATTCAGCGTGCGTCCGGCCTGGATGGGAGAACTGGACGCGCTCGCCGAGGGCCAGCAGCACACCCTGGGCGCCTACCACCGGCCATGGAA
>DASTHR010000368.1:0-10143 GCA_035718105.1 Burkholderiales bacterium | reverse complement strand
CCGTGTGGCCGCGGGAGGACCTGGGGCCCTGGGTGGGCTACGTGCCCCAGGACGTGGAACTGTTCGACGGCACGGTGGCGGACAATATCGCGCGGCTGGGAACCGTGGAATCGGAGGCCGTGGTGGCGGCGGCGAAGCGCGCCAACGCCCACGACATGATCCTCACCCTGCCCCAGGGTTACGACACCCCGGTGGGCGAGCAGGGCTCGCGCCTCTCCCCCGGCCAGCGCCAGCGAGTGGCGCTGGCCCGCGCCCTGTACGGCGATCCGCGGCTGGTGGTGCTGGACGAGCCCAACTCCAACCTCGACGGCGCGGGCGAGATCGCCCTCGCCCAGGCCCTGAGCGGCCTGCGCGCCGACGGCGTGACGTCGGTGGTGATCACCCACCGGCCCTCGCTCATCGCCCATGTGGACAAGATCCTGATGCTCAACGAGGGCCGGGTGCAGCAGTTCGGGCCGGCCGCGGAAGTGATGAAGGCGGCGCAGCGCCAGGCGCAGGTGGTGGTCGGCGGAAAAGCCTCCTGAGCTCCGGACCGGGAACCGGGCCATGCAACGGCCGACGCCGGGCCGGAACCGAACCACGACCTGACGCCACATTGAAGCGCTGATTGCATGACGGCCGCACATACGGAGGAAACCATGGACGAGTCAATACCCGCAAGCCGACCCGAGCGCAGCAGCGCGGAACATGCCTCGCGCCTGGTGCGCACCGGCCTGTGGATCCTGCTGGGCGCGGTGGCCCCCCTGGGTGCCTGGGTTTCGCTGGCGCCGCTTTCGATGGCGGTGGTGGCGCCGGCGCAGGTGAAGGTGGACCTGAACCGGCGCCCGGTGCAGCACCTTGAGGGCGGCATCGTGCGCGCGGTGCTGGTTCGCGACGGCCAGCGCGTGAGCGCGGGCGAGCCGGTGCTGGTGCTGGGCGACGTGGGCGTGGATGCCGACCGCAACCGCCTCGACTACCGGGTGAACACCGAGCGCGCCGCGCTGGCGCGGCTGGAGGCGGAGCAGGCCATGGCACGGACCCTGGCGTTTCCGCCCGAGCTGCAGGCGGCGGCACGGGAGGACGAGCGCGTGCGCCTCGCCCTGGCCAAGGAGACCGGCCTGTTCGAGGCGCGGCGCCATTCGCTCTCCAGCGAGCTGGCATTGATGCAGACCCAGCGCCAGCGCGTGGAGCAGGAAATCGCCGCGCTGCACGCCCAGATTGCCCAGGCCGAGAGTTCCCTCGCCCTGCAGCGAAAGGACTTCGAGGCCAACCGCGGCCTGCTGAAGGACGGCTTCATCTCCCCCGCCCGCCTGGCGCAGATCGAGGCGGTGGTGCTCGACTACGCCTCCAAGCTGGAGGAGCGGCGCTCGGAGCTGGCGCGGGCCGAGCAGCGCCTGGTGGACACCGAGCTCAAGATGAAGTCGCTGCAGAACCAGTACGTGCAGGCGGCCAGCGACCAGCTGAAGATCACCGCGGCGCGCCTGGCGGAGATCGAGCAGGAGCAGCGCAAGTCGGAAGACGCCGCCAGCCGCCAGGTGGTGGCGGCCCCCGCCAGCGGGGAGGTGATTGATCTGCGGTTCACCTCCCCCGGTGCCGTGGTGCGGCCCGGGGAGCCCATCGCCGAGATCGTCCCCGACGACGCCCGCCTCATGGTGGAGGCGCATATCCGGCCGGAGGACGTGAACCACGTGCACCTCGGGCAGCAGGCGCGGATCAAGTTCACCGCCTTCAAGTACCGCAGCACCGCGCTGGTCACCGGACAGGTGACCTACGTCTCCGGCGACCGCCTCGTGGACCGCGCCAGCAATCTCCCCTACTACAGCGTGCTGATCGCCGCCGACGCGGCGTCGCTGAGCGAGGCCGGCGACCTGCGGCTGCAGGCGGGCATGCCCGCCGAGGTCTATATCGAGGGCTCGCAGCAGACCGCGCTCCAGTATCTGGCGGAGCCCATCACCTCCACCATACGCAAGGCGGGACGGCAGATGTGATCGGCGCCGACTCGGGCTTGACGCGGCAGCCCCCGCCGCCGCACTGTAACGGCAGGAACGGCGCCGCGCCGGCGATGCGCATCCTCGTCGTGGAGGACGAGCCCAAGACTGCAGCCAGCCTGCGCCAGGGGCTCAACGAGCGGGGATACCAGGTGGATCTGGCCGGCGACGGCGTGGAGGGACTGTCCCTGGCCACGCACCGGCCCTATGATCTGATGATCCTAGACATCATGCTGCCGATTCAGGACGGATGGACCGTGCTGGCCCGCGTGCGCCAGGCGGGCCTGCACACGCCGGTGATGTGCCTTACCGCCCTCGACGCGGTGCCGGAGCGGGTGCGGGGCCTGGAACTGGGCGCCGACGACTACGTGGTAAAGCCCTTCGCCTTCTCCGAGCTGCTGGCGCGCGTGGGCAGCCTGCTGCGCCGCGGACGCGCCACGACCATGGGCACGCTGCTCATCGGCGATCTCGAAATCGATCACCTGCGGCACCGCGTGACCCGCGCGGGGCGGACCGTGAGCCTGTCGCCCAAGGAGTTCACCCTGCTCTCCCTGCTGGCGCGGCGCAGCGGGGAAGTCCTGTCGCGCACCCTCATCGCCGAACAGGTCTGGCACATGAACTTCGACAGCGACACCAACGTGGTGGACGTGGCCATCCGCCGCCTGCGCAGCAAGATGGACGACCCCTTCCGGGACAAGCTGATCCATGCGGTGCGGGGGGTCGGCTACGTCCTGGAACAACGATGAGCGCCGGCGGGGGACGCAGGGCCGCTTCCTGGTCCATTACCGCCCGCCTCGCGGTGCTGTTCACGCTCTCCGCCTGCGTGACCCTGGGCATCGCCACGGCGTTGCTGCTGGTGGTGCTGACCGAGAGCCTGGAGAAGGACGACTTCCAGTTGCTGGCGGACAAGGTGTACTGGCTGCGGGCGAACCTGCGGGAGCATCCGGACGACCGCGACTTCCTGCGACTGGCGGTGCAGGTGGAGACCGGCGCCGCCCGGCTGGGCTCGCACAACGTGTTCTTCACCCGGGTCCTCGACCGGTACGGACGAATCCTGGTCGAGACCCCGGACATGGAGCCGCTGCTCACCCCGCCGCGGTTTCCGACGCCCGCGCCCGCGGGACAGCCCCCGACGCTGATGACGCGCTGGAACGCGCCCGACGGACGCTCCTACCAGCTCATGTCCGCCGAGGCCACGACCGGGGGCGCGGCCGCGCCGCGGCTGCTCCAGGTCGCCATGGACGACACCCTGGAGGAAAAGCTGATCGCCGACTACCGGCAAATCTCGGTGGCGGTGCTGGCGATCGGCACCCTGCTGTTCGCGGCCATCGGGGTGGTGATCGTCCGCCGCAGCCTGCAGCCCCTGCGCGACATCGCCCGCGCCGCGGAGCAGGTCACCGCCAGCCGGCTGGCCGAACGGGTGGACCCGGCGCGCTGGCCCGAGGAACTCAAGGACCTCGCCCATTCCTTCGACCTGATGCTGGGGCGGCTCGACGACTCCTTCGGCCGCCTGTCCCGGTTCTCCGCCGACCTCGCCCACGAGCTGCGCAATCCCATCCATACCCTCATGGGCCAGACCGAGGTGGCCCTCTCCCGCGACCGCGAGGCGGCGGATTACCGGGAGGTGCTGCAGTCGAACCTGGAGGAACTCAACCGGCTCACCCGCATGATCAACGGCCTGCTGTTCCTCGCGCGCGCCGACCACCCGGACACCCAGGTGGAGCTCAGCGCCCTCGACGCCCGCGACGAGATGGACGCGGTGCGCGAGTTCCACGAGGCGCAGGCCGAGGAGAAGGGCGTGGCCCTGAACTGCGAGGGACAGGCGCGGCTGCGGGCCGATGCCACCCTGTTCCGCCGCGCCCTGAGCAACCTCGTGTCCAATGCCCTGCGGCACACGCCGCCCGGCGGACAGGTGACCCTCGCCGCCCGCCAGGACGGCGGCTCCACCCTGGTTACCGTGCGCGACACCGGCCCCGGCATCGCCCCCGAGCACCTGCCCCGGATCTTCGATCGCTTCTACCGGCCGGACCGGATGAGCCTGCACAACCCGGACGGCACCGGGCTCGGCCTCGCCATCGTGAAGTCCATCATGGATCTGCACCGCGGCTCGGTCACCGTGAGCAGCGACCCGGCCCGGGGAACCCTGTTCACGCTGCAATTCCCCCCGGGGGATCCTGAAACCCATTGACGGGGAAGGGAAAACACCCACGCCCTGGTGCAGTGCAAGAGGCGTGGCCTTCCCCAATCCAGACCAAAACAGTGGGGAATGATCCCCATTCTTGGGGCCGGAACCCCGGGGCTGCGTGGAGGCCGCGACGGCAGACCGTCATAACAAAGTTGATTTATATCAACGAACAATCGTCCAGACGGACGCTTCCCCAATGCCTCGGCACAAACCTTGCATCATCATTCCCGGCAGCCTGCAGAGCGGTGGCATCCCCTCGCCGCCACGCTGCGGCGCTCCCGGAAAGGCGAAGAGTCCGCGATGACCGTGCCCGGGAACGACGGCCCGACGAGGCTGACAAGGAGAACAAGACGATGAAGATTCTTGCGGTCGAGGACGACGCGAAAACGGCTGCCTACCTGCACAAGGGCCTGAGCGAAAGCGGCTACGTGGTGGACGTGGCGGCGGACGGCCTGGATGGCTACCACCTGGCCACCAGTTGCGCCTACCACCTGATCATCCTGGACGTGCTGCTGCCCAGACTGGACGGCTGGACCGTGCTCGCCCGGACCCGTGAAACCGGCGTTCAGACCCCGGTGCTGTTCCTGTCCGCCAGGGATTCCATCAACGACCGGGTCCGGGGCCTGGACCTCGGCGCCGACGACTGGCTGATCAAGCCCTTCGCTTTCTCGGAACTGCTGGCCCGGGTGCGGGCGCTGCTGCGCCGCGGGCGCATCGCGGAGGTGAACGTATTCCAGATCGCGGATCTGGAGGTGGATTTCCTGCACCGGCGCGTGGTGCGCGGCGGCCGGCGGCTGGACCTGACCCCGAAGGAGTTTGCCCTGCTCTCGCTGCTGGCCCAGCACCGGGGCGAGATCCTGTCGCGCACGCTGATCGCCGAGCAGGTGTGGGACATGAACTTCGACAGCGACACCAACGTGGTGGACGTGGCCATCCGCCGCCTCCGGCTCAAGGTGGACGAACCCTTCGCCACCCGGCTGATCCACTCGGTGCGCGGCGCCGGCTACGTCCTCGACGAGCTGCACTGAGCGGCGCCCGCGGCCGCCTAGAAGCGGATGTAGGCGTAGCCCCGCTGCTGCAGGTCGATGAGCCGGGTGTAGGCGTCCCGCACCACGGTGACGCCGGGAAGCAGGTCTGCGGCGGTCCACCCCTTGCTGCGCATGGTGGAGCCGCAGATCTCGACGCTCACACCCAGTTCCACCAGGTCCTGGACGATCTTCTCGTTGGGGTTGAAATCGAAGGGGTCGTTGCGGTGCTGCCGGTAGGCGCCCTCGTTGAGCAGCCAGTAGGCCGGCGTGCCGTGGATCACGATGCTCAGCCTGAGGTTCTTCGCCGGCACCCCCTGGGCCTCGTAGGACTGCAGCAGGCCGCGCGCGTAGTAGAGCGCCTTGCCGATGCCGGCGTCCCAGACGTCGTCCTTGACGTCATAGGCGACGCGCACGCCGTCGCGCTTTTCCACCGTGACCACCTTCGGCTGCGGCAGTTCGAAGGGATCCGGCTCGGCGGCCCTCGCCGGCGGCGACAGGCACACTGAACAGGCAAGCACCAGCAGCAGGATGCGTCCGGGTCGGGCCATGACGTCCTCCTCAGCGCCCGCGCTGGTAGGTGCCCACCAGTTGCGCCTCGGCCAGCACATGCCCTTGCATGGCCTTTTCCAGCGCCGCCCGGGAAGGCCTCCCCAGGTCGGGGAGCACGCTGTCCAGCGCGTAGAGCTTGTGGAAGTAGCGATGCCGCCCCACGGGCGGACAGGGTCCGCCGTAACCGGTGCGCCCCCAGTCGTTGGTTCCCTCCCGGGTCCCGGGGGGCAGCGCGGACGGTTCGACGCCGGCCGGCAGCGCCGCGGCCTGCGGGGGAATGTTGTACAGCACCCAGTGCACCCAGGTCATTTTCGGCGCCCTCGGGTCCGGCGCGTCCGGGTCGTCCACGATCAGGGCCAGGCTCTTGGTTCCGGGCGGCACGCCGCTCCAGGCCAGCGGCGGCGACTCGTCCGCCCCCTCGCAGGTGTGCCGCCGGGGAATCGCGCCCTGGTGCCCGAACGCGCCGGATGTCAGGGTCAGTGCCATGCTCGTCCTCCTATCCGCTCAGAGCGGCCGCCGCCTCCTGCGCCACACCTGCTCCAGCAGGATCCCGGCGAAAACCGCCGGCATCGCCAGCCAGCCCATGACCAGCACCTCCACCACCACCCGCCGTCCCGGGTCGCCGCCGAGCAGGACTTCCGTGGCCGTGCCCAGGGCGGCTCCGGCATAGAGGACCGCCACCGCGAGCCAGCGCCGGCCGGGTAGACAGCGCAGGGCCAGAACCGTGAATGCCGCGAACACCCCCAGCACCAGCAGTGGCGCCGCATCCCGCGCCACCACCTCGGCGTGCGCCATCAGCCAGCGCCCGCCGATGGCGACCAGCACCGGCGCCGCGAATCCCAGCAGAAACACCAGGACTGCCCCGCGCGCAACCGGCACGCCCTACCCCGAAAAAATCTCGTCCAGCAGCATGCCCACCAGCCCCGAAACCACCACCACCGGGACTCCCATCACGAAGCCGAACAGGGTCAGCGACTTGAGCAGGCACTCGAACCAGAATCCGGCCTGGCAGCCCAGGCTGGCCATGGTGGAGGAGAACACCGCCAGGGCGATCACGCCCACCAGAGAGCCTCTCACAAAACCCATGTGGTAGCCCCGGGGGCGCTCCAGCAGCAGCATCGCGCCCGCCAGCAGCCCGGCGGCGGCCGACGGGGCCATCACCAGCACCCCCAGATAGACGCGGCTCTCCTTCACCGGCGGACCGAACACCAGCACCGCCGCGGTGGTCACCAGGGCCGCCGCCACCATGAACGCCAGCATGGTGGCGGCCTGCGCCAGGCGCGAGACGTCAGTACCCAACGGCCTGCCCGTCCCGCCGTGGCTCGGAGGCCGCCAGGTAGCCGCCGTCCAGGCGGTAGATCAGCTGCGCCGCCCCGAAGTCCAGGCTGGGGGGCTTGGCCAGGGCCAGGCGATGGCCGCGGCGGCGCAGGCCTTCCAGGGTTTCCTCGGGATACCCCGGCTCGATCCAGACGTTGAGCCCGTCCATGACGCGCCAGCGCGGCGCGTCGCAGGCGGCCTGGGGATTCTGGTTGTGATCGAAAATCCGCACCATCATCTGCACATGTCCCTGGGGCTGCATCGCCGCCCCCATCACCCCGACGCTCATCAGCGCCTGTCCCCCCCGGGTCACGAATCCGGGAAGGATGGTGTGGAAGGGACGCTTCGCGGCGCCGACTCGATTGGGGTGAGCGGCGCCAAGGCTGAAGGCCCGGCCGCGGTTGTGAAGCGCGATGCCGGTGCCCGGCACCACGATACCCGAGCCAAAGCCATTGTAGTTGGACTGGATACAGGAAACCATCATTCCGCCGGCGTCCGCCGCCGCAAGGTAGACGGTGCCGGAATCCGGCGGCAGGCCGTGGCCGAATTCGCGCGCCCGCAGCGGGTCGATGCGCCGCGCCCGCTGCTCGAGATAGGCATCGTCCAGCAGCGCCTCCACGCTAACCTCCATGGCCGCGGGATCCGCCACGTAACGGTACACATCCGCGAAGGCGAGCTTCATGGCCTCGAGCTGCAGGTGGACGCACTCGGCGGAGTCCGGCGCCAGGCCGGCCAGGTCCCAGCGGGAAAGAATGCCGAGGGCGATCAGGGCGGCGAGGCCCTGGCCGTTGGGCGGCAGCTCGTGCAGCGTGACCCCGGCGTAGCCGAGGCCCAGGGGCCGCACCCACTCCGCCCGGTGGGCCGCCAGGTCCTCCGCCGTGAGCGCGCCGCCATGCTCCCGGGCGTGCGCCGCGAGCCGCTGCGCCAGGTCGCCGCGGTAGAAGACCTCGCCACCGCTCTCGGCGATGCGCTCGAGGGTGCGCGCCTGATCGGGAAACCGGAACCGCTCCCCCGCCGCCGGCGCCCCGCCCCCCGGAAGAAAGGCCTCGGCGAATCCGGGCTGGCCCGCCAGGATGTCCTCCTGCATTTCCCACTGGCGCGCCACGTCCGGCGCCACGTGGAATCCTCCCTGGGCATATTCGATGGCAGGGGCGAACAGTTCGGCGAAAGGCAGCCTGCCGAAGCGCCGGGAAAGTTCGCGCCAGGCCGATACCGCGCCGGGAACCGTCACCGTGTCCCAGCCCCGCTCCGGCATCGCCTCCCGTCCGGCGAAACGCTCCGGGGTCCAGGCGGCGGGGGAGCGCCCCGAGGCATTGAGCCCGTGCAGTTCCCGCCCGTCCCACACCAGGGCGAAGGCGTCTCCGCCGATGCCGTTGGAGACCGGTTCCACCACGGTGAGGGCGATCGCGGTCGCGACCGCCGCGTCCACCGCATTGCCGCCGCGCAGCATCATGCGCAGCCCGGCCTGGGCCGCCAGCGGCTGCGAGGTCGCCACCGCGTTGGCCGCCAGCAGCGGCACGCGCCGGGACGGGTAAGGCAGGCGCCAGTCGAAATCCACTCTCGTTGTCATGTCTTCTCGTGTGCCGGCGCCGGGCAGCGGGCGCGGCCCTGCAATCCCGGGCAACTATAATGAATTTGTGGTGCCAGATCGAACGCCGCGACGTATTGACCGTGGCCCGAGTCCGGCAGTTCAAAGAGGATTCCCATGACCAGCATCCGTCCCGCCGCCGTCGCCGACATGTTCTATCCGGGCCGTGCGACCGTTCTGGCGCGGGATGTTTCGGACATGCTGGACGAGGCCCGGGACCGTCCCGGGTCGGCGGGCTCCCTGCCCAAGGCCTTGATCGTGCCCCACGCGGGCTACGTTTATTCCGGCCCCGTCGCCGCCACCGCCTATGCGCGGCTGAAAGCCGGGCGCGGCGTGATTTCCCGGGTGGTGCTCCTGGGCCCGGTGCACCGGGTGCCGGTGCGGGGCCTGGCGCTTCCCGGCGCCGACGCCTTCGCCACGCCCCTGGGCACGGTGCCGGTGGACACCGAGGCGGCCGCCGCCCTCCGCAATCTGGCCCAGGTGGTGGTGAGCGCCCCGGCCCATGCGCTGGAGCATTCGCTGGAGGTGCAGCTTCCCTTCCTGCAGACCGTGCTCGGGGATTTCCGCCTGCTGCCCCTCGCCGTGGGCGACGCCAGCGCCCAGCAGGTGGCGCAGGTGCTGGAACTGCTGTGGGGCGGCGAGGAGACCCTGATCGTGGTGAGCTCCGACCTCTCCCACTACCTGCCCTACGACACCGCGAAGCAGGTGGACGCCGAGACCGCGCGCCGCATCCTGGACCTGAGCGTGGACATACGGCACGAGGAAGCCTGCGGCGGAACGCCGGTCAATGGCCTGCTGCTGGCCGCCCGGCGCCACGGCCTGTCGCCGGAGCTGCTGGACCTGCGGAATTCCGGCGACACCGCGGGCGACCGGGGCCGGGTCGTGGGCTACGCCGCCTTCGCCTTCCTGGAGATGCCCCATGTCCGCTGATCGCGGGCCCGTGCTGCTGCGCCTCGCGCGCCGCGCCATCGAGCGCGCGCTGGGCCAGGAGGCGGCGCCGACCGAGGAGGCGGCCTGGCTGGGCGAGCCGGGGGCGACCTTCGTGACCCTGCGCCAGGACGGGGCGTTGCGCGGCTGCATCGGCAGCCTGGAGGCGCGCCGGCCGCTGCTGCAGGACGTGACGTCCAACGCCGTGGCCTCCGCGCTGCGGGACCCGCGCTTTCCGCCGCTCACCGCGGACGAGCTGGCGCGCACCCGCGTGGAGGTGTCGCTGCTCTCGCCCGTCGAGCCCCTGACGTTCAGCGACGAGGAGGACGCGCTGCGGCAGCTGCGCCCGGGCGTGGACGGAGTGGTGCTCGAGTACCGCGGACACCGGGGGACCTTCCTGCCCCAGGTGTGGAGCGAGCTGCCCGATCCGCGACGCTTTCTGCAGCAGCTCAAGCGCAAGGCCGGGCTTACCGAGGACTTCTGGTCGCCGGAAATCCGGCTCGCGCGCTACACCGTGGAGAAGTGGAAGGAAGCCACACCCGCGCAGGAGCACATCGGATGAAACACGTGGAAAGCAGCCAT
>DASTHR010000367.1:0-2562 GCA_035718105.1 Burkholderiales bacterium | reverse complement strand
GGGCGCCCGCGAACTTCGCCGCCTCGGCCACCTCGGCGAACAACGCTGCCTCCTGCGTGCAGGCCACCAGGACGTCCCCCCCCTGCCCGAGCGCGGCCTCGAACGCGCCAAGTTCCCGCCGGCAGAGTTCGGAATGGAGGGTCACCGGGGTTTGCGGCGACAGCGCCTTGCCCAGGGCGGCGCCGTCAAGACGCATGCTGCGGTTGCAGCTGCAGACCCGGACGGTCTTTTCCGTCGCACTCATGCCGGTTCCCCGGGTACCCGGAGCGCCGCCCGGGTCGCGTCCGGCTGCGCCTCGGCCGCCGGCAGCGCCGCGATCGAAGCTTCCGCCTGCGGCGGAGCGCCACCCGCGTCCGCCGCCGCGGCTGCCGGTCCCTGCTCCCTGGCAGCCCGCTCCTTTTCCGTGGCTTCCCGCTGCTCCACCAGGGTCCGGTACTGGGTCAGCTTTTCCAGCATGCCCTCGGGGAGGGGATCAGGGATGTTGTAGTCGTCTATGTACACATCCAGCCCGTCCATGGTGTTGAAATGCGGGTCGGCGAACAGTTTCTTGAGTGCCGCGCGCTTCAGGCGCTCCTCCACCTTCGGGTGCAGGAAGGCGCGGAAATCGGACTCCAGGCTCAGTTCCTCCAGCGGCGGCAATTCGGGCGCGGAGCCGGTCGCAGGCGCGGGGGCGGGTGACGCGGGCGGAGCCACGGCGGCCTCGCGCTTCAGCCGAGACCAGCGCGATAGGAAAGCCTCCCGGGGGTCCTTGTCCACACTCATGTGCGTTGCCGCTTCTTCCTGGGCCTCGGAACGTAATGCGCCTCCACGAATTCTCCCACCCAGGCGTATATGTCGGGAGGCATGGGCACGCCGTCCACGTTCTCGCCCCCGTCCATCCAGCGCGCCGCCTCGGCGTAGCTCACCGTCGCCATGGCCGGCGCCGGCGGCCCGTCCTCGCCGCGCAGGAGCACGAACACCCTGGGTTCGGGGGACGTCAGATTCAGGTGGTAGCTCTCGGCTTCGTCCCTGAACAGTTCGAGGGAAAAACCGGTATAGAGCACGCGCCGGCATTCCCCGTCATCGAGAATCACCCGCGGCCCGGCCGGCCCCTGGACGTCCTGCACGACCCCGAGGGCCTCCCATTTCTCGGAGACCCAGCGGTTGTCCAGCGCCGTGCGCTGCATGATCACGGCGATGGCCAGCGTACGCGCACTCATGGTGGAGGTGCCTGAATAAGGGATCGAATTCTGCGCCATCGGGAAGCAACATTCAACGCCGGAGCGCCCGCGCCCCGCGCCGGAGAGGAACTCCCGGGTTCCAAGCGGTGTCGCAATTTGCAATAATTCCGCGTTCAGCTTCGCATCACCGCGCGGGGAGACTCCTGCGCAAACAGGGTTAACGCCGATCTCCATGGAAAGCATTCCCACCGCGATGCCCAAGGCAATGCCCGGCCCCGCTTCCGGATCATCATCGCCCCACATTCTCGACACCCGGGGAAGGATGCTGCGCGACCTGCGCATCTCCATCACGGACCGCTGCAACTTCCGTTGCGTCTACTGCATGCCCAAGGAAGTATTCGGCCCGGATTATGCGTTTTTGGACCGCAAGGAAATCCTTTCGTTCGAGGAGATCGCCCGCGTGACCCGCATCTTCCGCGGCCTCGGAGTGGAGAAGATCCGACTCACCGGCGGCGAGCCTTTGCTGCGGCGCAACGTGGAGCGCCTCGTGGGAATGCTGGCGGGGATTCCCGGACTCGACCTCACCCTTACCACCAACGGCTCGGTCCTCCGCCAGAAGGCGCAACTGCTGCGCGACGCGGGCCTGAAACGGATCACCGTCAGCCTCGATTCCCTCGATAACGCCAGGTTCGCCGCCATGAACGACGTGGACTTCCCCGTGGAGCGGGTGCTGGAGGGCATTGCCGCGGCGGAAACCGCGGGGCTCAGGCCCATCAAGATCAACATGGTGGTCAAGCGCGGCCTGAACGAGGACAGCATCCTGCCCATGGCGCGGCGGTTCCGGGGCTCCGGACACATCCTGCGCTTCATCGAGTACATGGACGTGGGGGCGAGCAACGGATGGCGCATGGACGAGGTGGTGACGGCGCGCCAGATCCTGGAACTCATAGACCGGGAAATGCCGCTGGAGCCCGTGGACCCCAGCTACCCCGGCGAGGTGGCCGAGCGCTGGCGTTACCGCGACGGCAGCGGCGAGATAGGCATCATTGCCTCCGTGACCCAGGCCTTCTGCCGCGACTGCACCCGCATGCGCCTGTCCACCGAGGGCAAGCTCTACACCTGCCTGTTCGCCACCGATGGCCACGACATCAAGTCGCTGCTGCGGGGCGGGGCCAGCGACGAGGAGATTTCGGCATTCATCACCGGCGTCTGGAGAAAGCGCGCCGACCGTTACTCCGAGATCCGCACCCAGCACACGGCCGGGCTGCGCAAGATCGAGATGTCTTACATTGGGGGGTGAAGGGTAAGACCCCTCGCGAACCACCCTTTACTCCTCACCCTTCACCCTTCACCGACCGATGGACAAACCCTACCGCCCCGTTCTCAGCAACGCCGCCCGGCC
>DASTHR010000366.1:0-15631 GCA_035718105.1 Burkholderiales bacterium | reverse complement strand
ACCCGCAGTTGCGCCGGGCGCTGATGTTCGACCCGGCATTCCACGACACCGAGTCCCTGATCGCCCGGGTCGGCGAGGCGGTGCTTCCCTACGAGGGACTGAACGCCATCGCCGAGGCGATCCAGCGCGGGGTCCAGGCATTGCCCGCGTTGGAGGAATACGCCCTCAAGCTGTGGCAGGCGACCCGCGAGCCGGAGCAGTTCGGCGTGAACCTGCCCGGCGTTAGCATGCGGGACCTGGTCCTGGCCGGGGCGAGCCCCCGGGGCATGAGCATGCTGCTGCGCGCCGCGCGGGTGCTGGCGTGGCTCGACGGCCGCGCCCACGTGGTGCCAGAGGACATCCAGGGCGTGTTCCAGGAAGCGGTATCGCACCGCGTGTTCTTCAGCCCGGTGTACGAACTGCGCCGGGCCGAGATCGCCCCGGCGCTCACGCGGGGGATCCTGGAGCGCGTCGCGGCGCCGTGATCCGGGAGTTCCACTACCGCTTTTCGTGGCGCGCGGGCGGCCACCGCCCCGGCGCCCACCGCGGCGTCACTTCCGGCCCCGGCCACGAGTTCATCGCCCACGCGCCGCTCCTGTCCGCGCGCGACCCGCGGCGCCTGGACGTGCGGGCGAGCCTCACCGATCCCCTGGGCCAGTGGAAGGTGCGGGTGTTCCGCCAGCGCGCGGCGGTCCCCGTATGGCTGGTGGCTGACGTCTCGGCGTCCATGGGCTACGCGGGCCACCGGCGCAAGCTCGACGTCCTCGCCGACTTCGCCGCCGCCCTGGGGTACTCCGCCTGGCGCACCGGCGACGCCTTCGGATGTCTCGCCTGCGACGCCGCGTTGCGCCCTGACCTGTCGTTCCCGGCAACGCGCCAGCGCGGCGCCGGCGCGGAGCTGGCGCAGCGGCTCCGCTCGCTGCGCCCCGCGGGCAGAAGCGCCGACGGCCTGCTTGAGGCGCCGCGTCATGCGTCCCGGGAGCGCGCACTGGTGTTCCTGGTGTCCGACTTCCACTTTCCCCTGGATTTCACCCGCAAACTGGCGGCCGGGTTCAGACGCCACGATCTGGTGCCGGTGGTGCTGTGGGACCCGGAGGAGTACCGGCACCTGCCGGCCTTCGGACTGTTGCGGCTCAGCGACCCGGAAACCGGCGCCGTGCGCACCCTGCTCATGCGCCGCGGCCTGCGCGAGGGCATCGCCCGCGCCTTCGCCGCGCGGCGCGCGGCTCTGGAGGAGGTTTTCCGGGACACGGGCCGCCCGCCGCTGTACATGGAGCATGGCTTCCATCCCGACCGGGTCACCGAGTACTTTCACGGCGGCGCGGGCGATGCGGCCCACCATGTGGCGTAGTCTCGCCCTGGCACTGCTGCTGGCGGTGGCGTCCCTCGCCCGCGGCGCGGGGAGCGAGGCACGGCTGGCGGTGACGGAGCCCCGGGCCTACGGCCACACCCTGGGGGACGTGCTGGAGCGGCGCGTGGTGCTGGAGCTGGACGATCCCTGGCGGCTCGCCGATGACGCGCTGCCCAAGCCGGGCCGTGTCGGCGCGTGGCTGGAGCTGCGCCCGCCCGAGGTGAGGTCCAGCGCCCCGGGCGGCCGCATGCGCTACGAGATCACCCTCGCCTACCAGGTGATGAACGCGCCCCGGGAGATCGCCACGCTGTCCCTGCCCGAGGTCACCCTGGCGCTGGCCGGCCCGCGCCCCGCCTTCGAATCGGTGCCGGACTTCCCGTTCACCCTGGCGCCCCTCACCCCGGAGCATGTCCTCGCCCGGGCGCCCCTGGACGAAATGCAGCCCGAGGCGCCGCCGCCGCCCGTCGCCACCGCCGGCGTCAAGGCACGGCTCGCGGCCTACGCCGCCGCTTCGGGTGCGATCCTGCTGTTCCTCGCCTGGCGGCTGTGGGGCATTCCCTTGCTCGCCGCGGGCAGCGGTCCCTTCGCCCTGGCCCGCCGCGACCTGCGACGCCTGGCGCGGCGCCGCGGCGAAACCGCGCACCGGGAAGCGATCAAGCGCGTGCACCGCGCCTTCGACCAGACCGCCGGGCGGGCCCTGTTCGCCGCGGAGGTGCCGGCATTCCTGCGGGAGCATCCGCGCTTCATGCCGCTTTCAGCGGACATCGAGCGCTTCTTCGAGCTGTCGCGGCGCGAGTTCTTCGCCGGAGCGGCGGCGGACCCGGCACTGCTGCCCTGGCTGGAGGACTTCTGCAAGGCCTGCCGCGCCCTGGAGCGGGGGACGCGATGAGTTTCGAGCATCCCCTCGCCCTGGCGCTGCTGATCCTGGCCGCGCTGCCCTGGCTGCGGGGCGCCGGCGGCGCCCGGCGCTACTCGTCACTTTCGGCGCTGCCGCCGGACCCGCTCTCCGACGCGATCGCCTGGATCCTCAGGCTCGCGGGCTCGGCGGCCATCGTCGCCCTCGCCCTCGGGCTCGCCGGGCTGAGCCGCGCCGGGGAAAGCATGGAGCGCATCGGCCGCGGGGCGGAAATCGTGCTGGTCCTCGACCGCAGTCGCAGCATGGACCAGCCGCTGCACCGGGCGTCGCCCTCGGCGGCGGATCTGCGCCCCGCCTTCTCCGGGCCCCAGGGAGAACCCAAGATCAAGGTGGCGCGACGGCTTCTGGCGGAGTTCGCCGCCGGGCGGCCCGAGGACCGCTTCGCCATGGTGGTATTCAGCGCCTTTCCCATGCGGGCGCTGGATTTCACGCAGAAAACTGAGGCGATCCAGGCGGCAATACGCGCCGGCGACGTGGGCAGGGGACTGTCCGACACCGACATCGGGCGCGGCCTGCTCTCGGGCCTGGAACTGTTCGAGGGCCGCCCGTATACCGGGTCGCGGGTGGTGCTGCTGGTGTCCGACGGCGGCGCGCACCTGGACGACGACACCCAGCGCCGCATCGCGGAAACCGCCCGGCGCCACCGCGTCAGCCTGTATTGGATCTACATCCGCTCCGCCAACAGCCCCGGCCTGCTCCCGGGCGCGGAGGTGAGCGACGATGTCGCGGCCACGGTGCCGGAGCATTTCCTGCACGAGTTCTTCGGCCGCATGGGTACGCCCTACCGGGCTTACGAAGCAGAGGACCCGGAGGCGCTGAAGCGGGCCGTCAGCGACGTGAGCCGGCTGGAGTCCTTCCCGATCCGCTATTTCGAGGCGACGCCGCGCCGCGACCTGTCCCAGGTCTGCTACGCCGTGGCGCTGGGGCTCGCGCTGCTGCTGGCCGGCGTGGCGGCGCTGGAGGTGCGACGATGGCGCCCGAACTGACGCCCCGCCGCCTGAAGGCGCTGCTGGCCGCGCTGGCGCTGCTGGGGCTTGCCGCGGCGCTGGACGGCTGGCGACTGCTGCAGGCGCGATCCTGGAACGCGCAAATCGCGGACGGGCGCATCGTCAATGCCACGGGCCGGCTGCCGGATGAGGCCCGGTTCGCCCAGGCCTGGCATCTGGCCCGGGGCGGCGACATTCAGCGGGCGCTGGCGTTGTACCAGGAGATAGCGACCACGGAAGGCTCGCCGCTTGCCGGCACGGCCCGCTACAACATGGGCAATCTGTTCTTCGCCGAGGCCCTGCGCGCGCGCAAGGACGGCGACGAGCACGCCGCCCTGCCCTACCTCGAACTCGCGAAGCAGGCCTACCGCGACACCCTGCGTGCGGAACCCGGGCGTTACGAGGCGCGCTACAACCTCGAGCGCGCGCTGCGGCTGCTGCCCGAAGGCGGCGATGACGGCGAGGGCGCGGGGCCGGCGCCCACGCCGGCCGAGCGCGCCGTCACCACCATGAAGGGGTTTACGCTGGGACTCCCATGAGCCACCGAGCCTCGGAACGTGCGAGCAATGCGAATGGGATGGGCCGCCGACCGCCGTGGAAACCCCTCGCGCACCCACAGTGCGGAGGCGGCACCATGAGCCACCGAGCCTCGGAACGTGCGAGCAAGGCGAATGGGAGGGGCCGCCGACTGCCATGGAATCTCATCCGGCACCCACAGTGCGGAGGCGGCACCATGAGCCACCGAGCCTCGGAACGTGCGAGCAAGGCGAATGGGAGGGGCCGCCGACTGCCGTGGAAAGCCATCGCGCACCCATGTTGCTGACGACTGGCATGAAACCGGCCCTACGCTGGTTGCGCTCCCGCGACCCCCGCTTCTACTTGCTGCTCGCCGCCTGCCTGGCGCTGGCGCTCACCGCCCTGCGCCCCGCGGTCAAGCTGCCGCGGGAAACCTGGGGCCTGCTGTTCATCCTCGACATCACCCAGAGCATGAATACCCGGGACGTGACGCTCTCCGGGGCGCCAGCCACGCGCCTGGCCGCGGCCAAGGCGGCGGTGCGGCGGGCGCTGGAAGACCTGCCCTGCGGCTCGGAAGCAGGGCTGGGCGTATTCACGGAATACCGCTCGTTCCTGCTGCTGGCCCCGGTGGAGGTGTGTTCCGGGTACGCGGAACTGCTGGCGACCCTGGAACGCCTTGACTGGCGCATGGGTTGGGCCGGCGCGAGCCAGGTGGGGAAGGGGCTGCACTTCGGGCTGGAACTGGCGCGCGCCCTGGAGCCGCGGCCTGCTCTGGTGTTCCTCACCGATGGCCACGAGGCGCCGCCGGTGGACCCGGTGACCCGCTACCCGGTGGGCAACGGCCCCCCACGGGTGCAAGGGCTGCTCGTCGGCGTGGGCGGCGACGCCCTGGTCCCGATCCCCAAGTTCGACATGGAAGGCAACGACCTGGGCGTATGGGGCGAGGAGGAGGTCCGGCAACTGAGCATTCCCGCCAGCAGCGCCGGCAATGCCGACGAGCAGATGCGCGCCGAGGCCGCGCAGCGGCTCCGGCGCGGCACCGAGCACCTCTCCTCCCTCAAGGAATCCCATCTCAGGGAACTCGCGTCCGAGGCCGGCATCGCCTACTCGCGGCTCACTACGCCGGAATCTCTGGTGCAGGCGCTGCAGCGCCCGGAACTCGCACGCTCCCGCCCGGTGGACACCGACCTGCGCTGGGCGCTGGCGGGCGTCGCCCTGCTGGCGCTGGCCCTGTGCTACCTGCCCGCCCCGAAACGCACCGGCGCCTGAGAGCTAGTAATCGTATTTCAGGTAACGGAACCTCTGGTCGTCCGAGGGCGTTCCCTCCAGCGGCCCGCCTTCCTTGGCGGGCTGCCAGTGCACCACTTCCTCGATCTTCTTCGCCAGCGCGAAATCCTTGTCGGTGATCCCCTTCGCGGTATGCGTCACCAGTTTCACGATCACGAAGGCGTACGAGACCGTGAGATCGGGATGATGCCAGGCCGCTTCCGCCAGGTGGCCCACGGTGTTCACGACCATCAACGTGCCCTTCCACCCCTCGGTGCGGAATTTGCGCCGGATCCAGCCGTCTTCGAAATACCACTTCGGCAGTTCCGCCGCGAGTTTCTGCCGCACCTCTTCCTCGCTGTACACCCTTTCGGTTTTTCGCTCCATCAGTCTCTCCTTATAGAGCATAACGGGACCGGAATTTGACCCCAGTCGGGTGACACAGAATGTCCCCGGCAATGCGATTCGGTCTCAATTTTGACACATCCATCCGGTTGCGGCACTGCAGCATAAGCCTATGAACAGCCTAAGTTTTCAGCTTTTGCCGAGTTTTTCTCAAGGGTATTGATTCAGGCACACCATGTGCTATCCTTCATGCCCACTGGGGTATGTGAAAAGCGATTTCAGCGGCGCAAGCCGACCAGAGATCGCGAGCCGAGCGGCGCGCGCGCGGCGATAACAACTACCAGTGCCCTTTTGTTCAACCACGTGGAGGATGCTATGTCGTTTAAGCTCAAGGCCACTGCTCTGTCCTTGGCTGCCGCGGCCCTGGTCGTACCGGGTGTCGCGTCGGCCAACGAAGATCTGGCCAAACTGATCAAGGACCCGAAAAACTGGGCCATGCAGGCTGGTGACTTCTACAACCAGCGCTACAGCAAGCTGAAGCAGATCAACAAGGACAATGCCAAGAACATGAAGGTGGCATGGGCGTTCTCCACCGGCGTGCTGCGCGGTCACGAGGGCGGCCCCCTGGTGATCGGCGACACGCTGTACGTCCACTCCGCCTTCCCCAACAAGGTCTTCGCCATCGACCTGGAGACCCAGAAGATCAAGTGGAAGTACGAGCCCAAGCAGGACCCGAGCGTGATTCCCGTGATGTGTTGCGACACGGTGAACCGCGGCTTGGCCTACGCCGAGGGCAAGATCTTCCTGCAACAGGCCGACACCACCCTGGTCGCCCTGGACGCCAAGACCGGCAAGAAGCTGTGGGACGTCAAGAACGGCGATCCGAAGGTCGGCGGCACCAACACCAACGCCCCGCACGTGTTCAAGGACAAGGTCATCACCGGCATCTCCGGCGGTGAATTCGGCGTCCGCGGCTACCTGGCGGCCTACAACATCAATGACGGCAAGCTGGTGTGGAAGGGCTATTCCATGGGTCCGGATTCGGACATGATCATGGATCCCGAGAAGTCCATGACCTGGACCGACGGCAAGATGGCGCCGGTGGGCAAGGACAGCTCGCTCAAGACCTGGCAGGGCGACCAGTGGAAGATCGGCGGCGGCACCACCTGGGGCTGGTTCTCCTACGACCCCGCGCTGAACCTGCTGTACTACGGCTCCGGCAACCCCTCCACCTGGAACCCGACCCAGCGCCCCGGCGACAACAAGTGGTCCATGACCCTGTGGGCCCGCGACGTGGACACCGGCAAGGTGAAGTGGGTGTACCAGATGACGCCGCACGACGAGTGGGATTACGACGGCATCAACGAAGTGATCCTGGCCGACATCAAGGTGGGCGGCAAGGACCGCAAGGTCGCCGTGCACTTCGACCGCAACGGCTTTGGCTACACCATGGACCGCGTTTCCGGCGAACTGCTGACGGCGCAGAAGTACGATCCGAAGGTCAACTGGGCGACCCACGTTGACATGAAGACCGGCCGTCCCAAGGTGGATCCGAGGTTCGCCACCTCCAAGCACACCGCCCCGGACCGCGGCCCCGACATCAACGCCAAGGGCATCTGCCCGGCGGCGCTGGGCACCAAGGACCAGCAGCCCGCGGCGTTCAACCCCGAGAACGGCCTGTTCTACGTGCCGACCAACCACGTCTGCATGGACTACGAGCCGTTCAAGGTGGAGTACACCGCCGGACAACCCTACGTGGGCGCGACCCTGAACATGTACCCGGCCCCCGGCAGCCACGGCGGCATGGGCAACTTCATCACCTGGGACGCCGACAAGGGCAAGATCGTCCAGTCCAAGCCGGAGAAGTTCTCGGTGTGGTCCGGCGCCCTGGTCACCGCGGGCGGCATCGCCTGCTACGGCACCCTGGAGGGCTTCCTGAAGTGCGTTGATTCCAAGGACATCAACAAGGAGCTCTTCAAGTTCAAGACCCCGTCCGGCATCATCGGCAACGTCAACACCTGGGAGTTCAAGGGCAAGCAGTACATCGGCGTCCTCTCCGGGATCGGTGGCTGGGCCGGCATCGGCCTGGCGGCCGGCCTCGAGAAGGACACCGACGGCCTGGGTGCGGTCGGCGGCTACAAGGACCTCAAGAACTGGACCGAACTCGGCGGCGTGCTGACCGTGTTCACTCTGCCCTAAGCCAGCAGGGAACAAGTCCCGTAATTCACTGTCCGAAAGCTGGCATCCTGGAGATTCTCGGGATGCCAGCTTTTTTATTTGCTCAGGGAAGAAATGCGATGAAAAGCGGAATTCTGATGGCGGGTTTGTGCGCCGCGATTCTGGCGCTGCCGGCAACGGCCCAGGAAGACAAACCCTACAAGGTGGATGGAAACAAGGTGGACGCCAAGACCCTGGACGGCTGGCGCACCTGGCGGGCCCTCGCGTGCGAGCGCTGCCACGGCGCCAACCAGCAGGGCATGGTGGGGCCCTCGCTCATCGAGTCGCTGAAGAAGCTGTCCAAGGAAGACTTCGTGAAGATCATCATGGAAGGCCGGCCGGAGAAGGGCATGCCCAACTTCAACGGCAGCGAACAGGTGGTGAAGAACATCGACGGCCTTTACGGCTATCTCAAGGGTCGCTCCGACGGGGCCATTCCCCCCGGCCGCGTCCAGGCCATGGAGTAAGTGCCGCGGGGTTTCCCCGCGGTTTTTTTGCGACCCAACAATCCTCCCATGCACCTTCTGCGATTGCCCCTTTCCCCGCGCCTTGTTCTTGCCGCGGCCCTCCTGGCCACCGCCGTTCCGGCAGCCGCCCAGCAGTCCGCCGTCGGCGAGGACGGCGTGCTGCGGGTGTGCGCCGACCCCCAGAGCCTGCCGCTGTCGAACCGCAAGCAGGAAGGCTACGAGAACATGATCGCGGAACTGCTGGCGAAGGACCTGGGCTGGAAGCTGGAGTACACCTGGTTCCCGCAGCGCATGGGCTTCATCCGCAACACCCTGCGGGCCAAGGACCCGAACTCCGAGCGCTTCAAGTGCGACCTGGTGATCGGGGTGCCCGCCGGCTTCGAGCTGGCCTCCACCACCAAGCCCTACTTCCGGTCCACCTACGCCCTGGCCTATGTGAAGGGGCGGGGACTGGACTCGGTGAAGACCCCCGAGGACCTGCTGAAGCTGCCGCCGGAGAAGCTGTCGAAGCTCAAGTTCGGCGTGTTCATGCAGACGCCGCCGGTGGACTGGCTGTTGCGCCACAAGCTGTTCGACCAGGCGGTGTCCTACCAGCGGCAAAGCGGCGACCCCGAGGCCTACCCGGGCGAGATCATCGAGAAGGACCTCTCCGCGGGGAAAATCGACGTAGCCTTCGCCTGGGGCCCCATCGCCGGCTATTTCGCCAAGATGGCGCCCCGGGGCAACATCGAGGTGGTGCCCTTCAGGCCCGATCCCGAAATCAAGTTCGACTACGCCATCGCCATGGGGGTGCGCTTCGGGGAGAAGGATTGGAAGGCGAAGGTGGAGCAGCTGGTGGAGAAGAACCGTCCGCAGATCCAGTCCATCCTCGCCTCCTACGGCGCGCCGCTGCTGGACGAGCAGGGCAACTTCATCACCGCGGCGGCAGCATCCGGGGTGACGGTCGCGCCGCGCACCGCGCCCTACAAGGTTACGGACGGCAAGGTGGACCCGAACACCTACGCCGGCTGGCGCATTTTCCAGAACAGCTGCGCCAAGTGCCATGGCGCCGCGGCCGCCGGCACCGAGCAGGCGCCCAACCTGCTGCCCATCGTCGGCGACATGTCCGACACCCGTTTCGTCGGCGTGGTCCTGCGCCGCTACCAGCTGTTCACGCCTTCCGGCGAAGCCGGCGCCGACGCGGGCTCGCGCGAAGCCCTGGTGGAGCAGGTGCTGAGCCGCAAGCAGGGTGAGGTTCCGATGCCCGCCTGGGACGGCGACCCCAACGTGAAGCCCCACGTCCTCGACATCTACAGCTACCTGCGGGCCCGCGCCGACGGCGCTCTGGGCGACGGGCGTCCCCAGCCCGCGAAGTAGGAAGCTCCGGGCCATGCGGCGGCTGGCGCTCGTCCTCCTCCTGCTGCTGCCCCCGCCGGCGGCCGCGGAACTGGATTTTCCGACGCTGCAGGGGCTCACCCTCAGCCTGCACAAGGTGGAAGCGGCGAATCCCGACGGCAGCGTTTCCATCGGCACCGGCATCATGGTCGCGCCGGGCTACGTGGTCACCAACTGCCATGTCACGGCGCGCGCGGTGGCGATCAACGTGGTTAAAGGTGCCCTGCACCGCCCGGTGGAGTCCCAGCACGCCGACGTGGAGCACGACCTGTGCATCCTGCACGCGCCGGGCGCGGCGGCGGACAAGGTGGCGCGGCTGCGCGAGGGCGCGCTCCGGCTCGGCGAACAGGTTCACGCCATCGGCTTCATCTTCGGCATCAGCCCGCGCTTCAACACCGGCGAGGTGAACGGGCTCTATGAATTCGACGGCGCGAAAGTGGTGCAGACCACCACGCCCTTCTCCTCGGGGGCCAGCGGAGGCGGGCTGTTCGACAGCGACGGCCGCGTGGTGGGCATCGTCACCTTCAAGTACCGGGCAGGGGGCGCCCAGCACTTCGCCCTGCCCGTCAAGTGGGTGACCGAGGCCCTGGCCGCTTACCGGGGCCGCGCGGTGGCTCCCCTGGAGGGGGTGCCCTTCTGGCAGCGCCCGCGGGAGGCGCAGCCGTATTTCCTTCGCGCCGCCACCCTGGAAGCCGAAGACAACTGGTTCGGGGTCTCGGAACTCGCGCAGCGCTGGACCGAGGCCGAACCGCAGAACGCCAGTGCCTGGTACATGCTGGGGAAGGCGCAGCAGCGCCTCAAGCGGCACGAGCTTTCGATACATGCCTACGCCATGGCCGTCGCGCTCGACGCCAGCAACGCCGAGGCCTGGTACGGCCTCGCCCTGGGATATAACCGCACCGGCGAGGGCGTGAAGACCGCCGGCGTCCAGCGCATACTCCTGGACCTGGACCCCGAGCTGGCTGTAAAACTCGCGGGCCCGCTGCCCGATTGCAACGCAACCGAAGTCTGTTGAGGAAACCATGCACCTGCTGAAATGGCTTGTAATCTCCTTCCTGGCTGCCTCCCCCGCGCTGTCCGCCGAGCCCGCGCCCTCCGCCGCGCCTCCGCCGTCCGCAGCGCCTGCGCCGTCGTCGCCGATATCCGAGGCCGAAACCGTGATGTTCATGGCCAACCACCTCGCCGGCGTGAAGGCACCGGCCACGCTGCGCTATGCCTTCCATCACGGCGGCAGCATGGAAGCCGCATTCGACGACAGCGCCGAGGTGATGGTCGAGCAGGGCAAGGCCAAGGGGACCAAGACCGTCAACGCCCGCTTCCTGTCCGGGGAACGCAGGCTGCAATTGCCGGAGGTGGAGGACGCCCAGCAGAACCCGGTTCTGCTCTACTTCCTGGAGCGGGACATCAGCGAGATGAAGCGGCTCACCGGCGCCAAGAACCAGAATTACTTTCGGAAGCAAATCCGTATCGCCTTGGCGGACGCCGCGGAGGTGAAGACGGTGATGGTCAAGCTGGACGGGCGGGAGGTGCCGGCCAAGCAGATCCGCATCAGCCCCTACCTCGACGACCCCAACAAGGAGAAGTTCGAGAAGTACACCGGGAAGTACTACGTGTTCACCATCTCGGAGGCGGTGCCGGGCCAGATCTACCGCGCCGAATCCGTGATTCCCGACAAGGAAGGCGAGAACCGCCCGCCGCTGGTGGAGGAAGTGCTCAGCTACACCGGCAGCAGTTCCGGCAGCGCGAAGAAAAAGTAGGTCCGACTTCAGGCGGACTTGCGGTACCGTGCTCCGGCGGAAGCCGGTGCTAACTGCCAGACCTACGCCCGGACCAGGACTTCGCCCTTGCCGCCGTTGGCGAGGTCGCCGATGAAGCGTCGCACCCGCACCGCGTCGTCGCCGATGGCGGCAAAGCGCGAGCCGGGAAGGCTGCTGCGCCAGGCGCCATGCAGCAGCCTGAGGAAGCCGAGGTCGTGGGTGCCGAAATCGGCGAAGGTGGGCGGCAGGTCCGCAGGGTGGTCCAGGATGACGCTGCCGCGGCGCATGGCGAACCCCAGGCCGGACCCGGCCGGGCCGATCACCGCGATGGTGCCCGCCCCCATGCGCGACGCGCAGTAATCGCCGCAGCGGCCCTCGACCAGCACCACTCCGCGGCGCATCCGGTCGCCCAGCCTGTCACCGGCGTTCCCCTGGACCAGCACCGTTCCACCCTGCATGCCCCGGTGTTCGCCGGGAAGCGCCGCGGCGAGGAAGTCGCCGGCATTTCCGGCGATCCGGATCACACCGTTCTTCATCCCGCTGGCGCAGTATGCCCCGGCGCTGCCCGCCACCGTGACCGTGCCGCCGCGCATCCCGCGCCCGAGGTAGGCACCGGCGTCGCCACGCACGCTTATTTCGCCCTGTTTCATGTCCTGGCCGATGCGATCCAGCCGTTCCGAGCCGCCCTCAATCACCATGCGCGAGCAGTCGTCCCCCGACACCGAGAACAGCTCGCCGGCGGAGATGCGCCGGCCGCCGCACTCCAGCATGACGGATGTGATCGCCTTCACCGCCAGCCCGGCCACGCGCTCGGGTACCAGCGGCGACATGTCCACCCGGCCCGGCGGTTGCGTCTTCAGGGTCAGCACCAGCGTCATTGGCCCATCACCTCGTGCAGCTTGAAATGGAACTGTCCCAGCTTGCCACCGTAGTTGCCCGCGGAGATGCGGCGCACGCCGTTCGCGGCCCCCAGCGCGGCGGCCGCCTGGATGCCGGCGTGCATGGCCGTCGCCACGTCGGCGGCGGTGAGGCCGTCAATCACGATTTCCAGCACCGCCTCCACGCCCTCCGGCACCTGGCTGCCGGGATTGCCGCGCAGGGTGGGACAGAATGCGTCGTTCGTGGATGCGCCCAGGGCCTTGTACTTGGACCCCACCTTGGAGCCGGAGCGCACCACCCCGCCCGGAAAAGGCATGATCACGTTGGGCACGGCGCGCATCGCCACGATGGCGGCCTCGCAGGCGGCAAGCGCCTGGGCCTGGGATTCCGCCAGCACCAGGAAATTGCCGCCGCCGACCGCCTTCACCATCCCGGTGGTTTCCTGGGCGATGAACTCGCCGTCCATCACCGGCACCCGCCAGTAGCGGCGCCCGCCGATGACCTTGGAAATCTGGTGGCCGTCGCCGAAGAAGCGCAACGACTTGCCCAGGGGCAGCTTCTCGCCCTCCTCGATGCCGGCGAATACCGCGCTGCTGGGCGCGGTGAGGACGCACTGGCCCACACGCCGCTCCAGCTGCTTGGTGAGCTCCTTGGTGGACATGGCGAACAGCAGCACCGACACCCCGGGACGACCGTCCGGCGACTCGTTGGGCTCCAGCGAGCGCTCGATGCCCGCCTCGCAGCCGCAGGCGATCACCGAGGTGGCGAAGCCGGTCATGGCGCGTGCCGCGTGGTGCGCCCAGGCCAGGCTGTGCGCGGTGATGATCACCCGCGTCGCCCTCATGCCGAAGGCTTCCGCGAACGTGTTCTCGATTTCTACGCCGTTTATGACCATGGTTGTTTGATGGCGGAGCGGGTTTCCGCGTTGCCGCAGACGCGCCCGGCGGGTCGGTAATCCCGTCAGTTGCTGCAAGGACCATGCCGCATGGTCGCCCCGACGCGGCCGGCGCCCCCTGTGCGCGCCGCACAATTCTACCTGCGCGCGGCGCGTTTTGCTCTCCGGGTTTTTTCGCCTTGCCGCATTTACTTGCCGACCTATAATGCTCAGGGTGTCCTTCACCCACACGCCGCCCCCTGACAGTGACCCATGATCCAGACTCCGAGTTACGCCAAGTGGTGCGAGCGCAATCTGTGGACGGTGCAGGAAGCCGTGTGCCTGGTGCTGGGCGTGGAGCCCGACGCGCCCTGGCTCAAGGACCGCGAGTACGACGCGGGTGGCCCGGTGGTGGAGGCCCTGGAGCAGTATTCGGAGCTGGCCGCCGAATCCATGAAGGACGGCACGCTCCACCCTTTTGACCCCTTTGACCTGACGCGACCGCCGCTGCAGCGGCGCGTGATCCCGCGCCGTTTTCTCCAGTGGGCCAAGGCCAGCAACATCTCGATCCCCGAGGAGCTGACCCCGCTCCTGGTGCAGGAGCCGCCACAGCCCCTGGCGGCACCGGTCGCCCCCGTGTTCGAGCGCCTCGCCCATGGGCACCTCGGCCCCGTGGCTTCGGGAGACGACGGGGAACAGGTGCTGGGCGCCGCGCTTGCCGCGCTGGCGCGATTCCCGGAGCGCTGCCGCGATGCAGCAGGCATCCGTCGCGTCATCGAGGACAACGCGCCGCTCATATGGAGCGGCGGCAGGCCGCCGCTGCCCCCGGCAGAGATCGAAGCCCTGGTGGCGCACTGGCTGCGGCGCCTCGGCTGAGCGCTTATGAACGAACCCGCGGTGCGTGCCGGCTGCTTTGTCGCATGCGCGCCCGGGTTTCTTCGCAAGCCCACCCGGAGCCGAGTTCCCTTTTTTCGCCCAGAGGAATTGCCATGACCACCATCGTCACCGACAACTGCAACGGATGCCGCTTCACCGACTGCGTCACGGTCTGTCCCGTCGCCTGCTTCCACGGCGACGAGAACATGCTCTACATCGACAACGAGGTGTGCATCCAGTGCAGCGCCTGCATCCCGGTGTGCCCGGTGCACGCCATCGTCGCCGACGACGACATCCCGGCGGACAAGCAGCAGTGGATCGCAATCAACGCCGAGCGCTCCAAGGCCCTGCCGGTGGTGGACGAGAAGCACGAGCCGCTGCCGGGGGCAGAAGAGCGCAAGAAGGCCCTGGGCTACTGAGTGGACGCCATGGAGCCCCTGGGCACTGAGGGCAATCCGCTGCGGGCTGCTGTCGTGGGCAGCGGCCCGAGCGGGTTCTACGCGGCGGAGGCCCTGCTCAAGGGCGGCGCCGCGGCGCGGGTGGACATGATAGAGCGCCTGCCCGTCCCCTTCGGGCTCGTACGCCACGGCGTGGCGCCGGACCATCCCAAGCTCAAGGAAGCGATCCTGGTCTATGACAAGATCGCGCGCCTGCCCAACTACTCCCTGCTGGCCAACGTCACAGTCGGGCGCGATGTCACGGTGGACGAGCTGCTCGCCAGCTACCACGCGGTGGTGCTCGCCTGCGGCGCCGAGTCCGACCGCCGCCTGGGGGTGCCCGGGGAGGACCTGCCGGGCAGCCACACCGCCACCGAGTTCGTCGGCTGGTACAACGGCCATCCGGACTACCGCGAGCGCAGCTTCGACCTGTCCCAGGAAGTCGCGGTGATCGTCGGCCAGGGCAACGTCGCCGCCGACGTCTGCCGCATCCTCGCCAAATCGGTGGCGGAACTGCGCCAGACCGACATCGCCGAGCATGCCCTGGAAGCCCTGGCGGGGAGCCGGGTGCGGGAAATTCATGTCATCGGCCGCCGCGGCCCGGCCCAGGCCAAGTTCACCAACAAGGAACTCAGGGAACTCGGCGAGCTCCCCGACGCCGACGCCATGCTGGACCCCGGCGCCCTCACCCTCAATGCCGCCAGCGTGACCGAACTGGAGGCCAAGGCCAACGTCGTGAGCACCAAGAACGTGGAGATCTTCCGCGAGTGGGCCGCGCGCGCGCCCTCCGGCAAGCCGCGGCGCATCGTGTTCCATTTTCTGAAAGGCCCCAGGGGTATCGAAGGCAACGGGCGCGTGGAGCGGGTCATCCTGGCGCGCAACCGCCTCGAGGGGGAGCCGTTCCAGCAGGTGGCGCGGGAAACAGGCGAGACCGAAACCCTCGCCTGCGGCTTGCTGTTCCGCAGCATCGGCTACTCGGGGGTGGCGATCCCCGGCGTCCCCTTCGACCCGAAGCGGGGCGTGATCCCCAACCGCGACGGGCGCGTGACGGACGCCGGCGGCGCCGAGGTGCCGGGGCTCTACACCGCGGGTTGGATCAAGCGCGGCCCCTCCGGGATCATCGGCACCAACCGAGCCTGCAGCGTGGCCACGGTGAAGTCGCTGCTGGCGGACCTGCCGCGGCTGCCCCAGGAGCCCAAGTCCGGTGCCGCGGGCCTCGCCGCCCTGCTCGCCGGGCGCGGCGTCCGGACGCTGAGCTTCGAGGACTGGCTGACGATTGACGCGCGGGAGGTTGCCATCGGGCAGCCCCGGGGCAAGCCCCGGGAGAAGTTCACCCGGGTTGCGGAGATGCTGGCCTGCCTTGCGCCTTAGGCGCAAGGCAGGAGTAAACT
>DASTHR010000365.1:0-2843 GCA_035718105.1 Burkholderiales bacterium | reverse complement strand
TTTCGCGCCGCCGCCCGGCGCGCAGCACCTGGGCGTTGAGGGAAAGCATGTTGCGGATGGCGTCCAGCGCGCGCTCCGCCTTGCCTTCCTGGAGGAAGCCGATGACGGCGTTGATCAGAACCACGCCCAGGATCACGCCCGCGTCCACCCACTCGCCCAGCCAGGCGGTGACCACTGCCGACGCCAGCAGGACGTAGATCAGGACGTTGTGGAACTGCAGCAGGAAGCGCAGCAGCGGGCCGCGCCGTTTCTGAGTCGGCAGTAGGTTCGGCCCGTGGCGTTCGAGCCGCGACTTCGCTTCTTCATCAGTCAGCCCCTGGCGCGTTGAGGCCAGCGCCTCGAGCGCCGCTTGCGCCGTCAGGTGGTGCCAGATCGAGGGCGCGTCACGGCCGCCGCGGCCGGTCGGCTCGTGCCTGTCGGTGCGCATCGCTTTCCTCTCCTCTTGTTGTTCCCAGGGGAGGGATTGCGCCGCGGGGCTTTAGTTCCCGGATTCGGCATCGCGCTGCGGCCAGGACTGCCGGGGAAAATCCCGAGAAGAATAGTGGGAGAGGTTCCGGATGCAGTGCTTCTCCTGCACTCAGCACCAGCTTTGGTTTGTGGGTCCGGCTTCAGCCGGACGAGCGCCGGCCGGTCCTAATGAATGCCGACCTATGTTCTTCCGCGCGGGGTCTTGTTCTTCGTGCAGAGGGCGGCGATGTGCGCCACCAGTTGCCGCGCCAAAGTTTCCTTCGGCGCCCGGGGCAGCACGTGGCGCCCCGCGTCGTCGAACAGGATCAGCTCGTTGTCATCGGCGCCAATGGCGCTCTGCGCCAGGTTGGCGGCGACCAGCGCCAGCTTCTTGCGCCGGCGCTTGTCCTGGGCGTGCTCCTCCAGCTTCTCGCTCTCGGCGGCGAAGCCCACGCACAGCGGCGGCTTCGCCAGGGAGGCCACGTACTCCAGGATGTCGGGATTGCGGGTGAGTTCCACCCGCATCGTTTTCGCGCCCTTCTTGATCTTCTGCCCCTTGGCTTCCACCGGGCGGTAGTCCGCCACCGCCGCCACGCCGATGAAGATGTCCGTGTCCTTCACCGCGCGCTTCACCGCATCGAACATCTGCTGCGCGGTCTCGACGCGCACGACATGAGCCCGCGCGGGAGCCGTGAGCGCCACGGGGCCCGACACCAATGTCACCCCGGCGCCGGCGTCCAGTGCCGCCTGCGCCACCGCGTAGCCCATCTTCCCCGAGCTGCGGTTGGTGATGCCCCGCACCGGGTCCATGGCCTCGAAGGTGGGGCCGGCGGTGATCAGCACCCGCTTGCCCGACAGCAGCTTGGGCTGGAAGAACCCGCGCACCGCCTGCGCGAGTTCCTCCGCCTCCAGCATGCGCCCCATGCCGGTCTCGCCGCAGGCCTGGTCGCCGCTGGCGGGGCCGAGGATCAACACGCCATCCTTGCGCAGCGTCTCCAGGTTGCGCTGGGTGGCGGGGTTCTCCCACATCTGCCGGTTCATGGCCGGCGCCGCCATCAGCGGGCAGTCCCGGGCCAGGCACAGGGTGGAGAGCAGGTCGTCGGCGAGGCCGTTCGCGAGCTTGGCCAGGAAGTCGGCACTGGCCGGCGCCACCAGGATCAGGTCCGCTTCGCGCCCCAGATTGATGTGGGCCATGCTGTTGGGCACCGCGGGATCCCATAGCTCCGCATACACCGGGCGCCCGGTGATGGCCTGCAGGGTGGCGGGACCGAGGAAATGGCGCGCCGCCCCGGTCATGGCCGCCTGCACCTGGAAGCCGTCCTTCACCAGCAGGCGCGCCAGCTCCGCCGCCTTGTAGGCGGCGATGCCGCCGGTGAGGCCCAGGAGCACGTTCTTGCGCGCGATGTCGGTCATGGCTGGCGAGTCTGTTGTTCGCGCCAGAGTGTAATTCAATGCAGGGGTTTGCGAAACTTGGGCTCCTGGGCTATGGTTCGCCCGGGGGTATGACATGACCATAAAGGACTGGCCGGCGGACGACCGGCCGCGGGAGAAGCTCCTGGCCAAGGGAGCGGCGGCGCTGTCGGACGCTGAATTGCTGGCCATCGTGCTGCGCACCGGCATCAGGGGCAAGAGCGCGGTGGAACTCGGGCAGGACCTGATTCACGGCTTCGGCGGCCTGCCGGGGCTGTTCGCCGCGTCGCCCGAGACGCTGGACGCATTCAAGGGTCTGGGCCAGGCCAAGACGGTACAGTTGCGCGCCGCCCAGGAAATCGTGCGCCGGCTGCTGTCAGCGGAGCTGGCGTCCCGGGATGCCCTGTCCTCGCCCCGGGCGGTGCGGGACTATCTGCGGCTCGCCCTGCAGGGGCTGGAGCACGAGGTATTCATGGCGCTGCTGCTGGACGCCCAGAACCGGGTGATCCGCTCCGAGGAACTGTTTCGGGGAAGCCTCACCCAGACCAGCGTCTATCCCCGGGAGGTCGTGAAGCTCGTGCTGCGCCACAACGCGGCCTCGGTCATCTTCGCGCACAACCACCCCTCCGGCGTCGCCGAGCCCAGCCGCTCCGACGAGGCGCTGACCCAGGCCCTGAAGCAGTCCCTGGCCCTGGTGGACGTGAAGGTGCTGGACCATTTCATCGTCGCCGGCAACGGTTGCCTGTCTTTCGCGGAGCGGGGAATCCTCTAGAACACCTTATGCATCAGCGGCTTGCGCTTTTGGATCGGCTCCGCCGGGGCGCATGGGAGGCTTGAGCAGGGCTCGGTAACTGTGTCATAATCCGCCCCTTTCCGAATTTGGAGCAGCATCATGGCACGCGTCTGCGATGTGACCGGCAAGAAACCGATAACGGGAAACCATGTTTCCCATGCCAACAACAAGACCCGTCGGCGGTTCATGACCA
>DASTHR010000364.1:0-6117 GCA_035718105.1 Burkholderiales bacterium | reverse complement strand
AACACGAACTTGCCGCTGGTGATGTCCACCTGGCCGCCGCCGAAGTTGACGGCGTACAGGCCGTTCTTCACCGAGCGGATGATGTCCCCGGGGTCGCGCTCCCCGGCCAGCATGTAGGTGTTGGTCATGCGCGGCATGGGGATGTGGGCGAAGGACTCGCGCCGCGCGTTGCCGGTGACCGGCATGCCCATCAGCCGCGCGTTGAGGGAGTCCTGCAGGTAACCCTTGAGCACGCCGTTCTCGATCAGCACCGTGCACTGGGTGGGGTTGCCCTCGTCGTCCACGTTCAGCGAGCCGCGGCGGCGCGCGATGGTGCCGTCGTCCACCACCGTCACGCCGGGCGCCGCCACCCGCTCGCCGATGCGCCCGGAGAAGGTGGAGCTGCCCTTGCGGTTGAAGTCCCCCTCGAGGCCGTGGCCGATGGCCTCGTGCAGCAGGATGCCGGGCCAGCCCGGGCCCAGCACCACGGTCATGGTGCCGGCGGGAGCGGGGCGAGCGTCCAGGTTGGTGAGCGCCTGGTGCACCGCTTTCCGCGCGTAGTCGCGCAACACCTCGTCGCTGAAGTAGCCGTAGTCGAAGCGCCCCCCGCCGCCGGCCGAGCCCTGCTCCCGCCGGCCATCCTGCTCGGCGATGACCTGCAGCGACAGGCGCACCAGCGGCCGCACGTCGGCAGCCATCAGGCCGTCGCTGCGGGCCACCAGCATCACCTCGTATTCCCCCGCCAGGTGCGCCATCACCTGGATCACCCGCGGGTCCGCGGCCCGGGCGAAACGCTCCAGCCGCTCCAGCAGCGCCACCTTCGCGGTGTCCCGCAGGCTCGCCAGGGGATCGTGGGGCAGGTACAGGCGGCGCCCCTCCGCGCGCCGGGCGACCCGCGCCGCGCCGGCCCCGCCCTGGCGCGCGATGGCGCGGGTGGCCCGCGCCGCGAGCTTGAGGGAGGGCATGCCTATGTCGTCGGAGTAGGCGAAAGCGGTCTTCTCGCCGGACACGGCCCGCACCCCCACCCCCTGCTCGATGTCGAAGCTCCCGGACTTGACGATGCCCTCCTCCAGGCTCCAGCCCTCGGAGCGCACATACTGGAAGTACAGGTCCGCGTAATCCAGCTTGTGGGAAAGCATCTCGCCGAACACGCGCTCGATGCCGGACATGTCCACGTCGTGGGGCGCGAGCAGCGAAGCCTGGGCCGCGGCGAACAGCGTGCCGGGCTCCGCGAGGTCGCGCTCGGTGAGGGGATCCGGGGCGTTGGGCTTCATCGGGGACTCCTTGAGTTCAGTTGCCGTGCCGCGGAGCGGGCTCCACGGCGATGGTGCGGTGGTCGAGGGCGGGGAGGCTGGCGCGCAGGCGCCCCTGGTACTGGACATCCATGTCGGCCAGCACGACGCCGGGCCCGCGGGCCAGACGGTTCAGGACCACGCCCCAAGGGTCGACGATCATGGCGTCGCCATGGGTCTCGCGCCCGCTGGGGTGGCGCCCGCCCTGGGCCGGGGCCAGGACATAGGCGAGGTTCTCGACGGCGCGGGCGCGCAGCAGCACCTCCCAGTGCGCGCGGCCGGTGACCTCGGTGAAGGCGGCGGGCACCAGGATCAGGTCCACCGGACCCATGGAACGGAAAAGCTCCGGGAAACGCAGGTCGTAGCAGATGGACAGCCCGACGCGGCCAAACGGGGTGTCCAGCGCCACCACCTCCGAACCGGGCTCGATGCTGCGCGCCTCGGCGTGGCGCTCGCCGTCCAGGTCGAGGCCGAACAGGTGGATCTTGTCGTAACGCGCCGCCAGCCGACCGGCATCGTCATACACCAGGCAGCTGGCGCGCACCTTGTCCGGGGCGCCTGCCGCAAGCGGCACCGAGCCGCCCGCCAGCCAGACCCCGAGCCGGCGGGCGGTGTCCGAGAGGAAGGCCTGAATCGGGCCCTCTCCGGGCTGCTCCCGCGCGGCGAGCTTGTCGGACTCCGCGAGGCCCATGAGCGCGAAGTTCTCGGGCAGGGCCACCAGCCGGGCGCCGCCCTCCGCAGCGCGTTCCACCAGGCGGCCCGCCTCCCGGAGGTTCGCCCCCACGTCCGGGCCGGAAACCATCTGCACCGCCGCAATGCGCACGGTCATTTGCGCCCCGCCACCTCGATCACCACCCGGTCGTTCGCTCCCAGGTCGTTCACCAGATCCACCCGGGAGGGATCGATGGCCAGGGCGGCAAGCCAGCCCTTCAGCTCCTCGGCCTGCAGCGGCGCCTCGCCGCGGCTGCCGTGGCGAATCAGCACCCGCAGCGCGGGATCCCGGGCCGCGGGGCCGAGGCAGGGCCTGATCGCCTCCTCCCCGAGCAGCAGACGCCCGCTGCGGGGGCGGTCCCAGATTTCGGAGGGAACCGGGCAGGAAGGCACGGCCATGGCCGGAGCGCCCGCAAGCGCGAGCAGCGCCGCGAGCAGCCGGGGGGGAGTGGTGCGAGGAATTCTCATGTAATGCCTTGCGTGTGCGTCATTCGGGGCGTGGGCTGGCCGGCGGCGCCGGAATCCCCGGCGGCGCCAGGGGCGACGGTACCGCCGGGGGCGGCGTCGCCCCCGCCTTCGTCACCAGGGGATCGGCCCAGGTGCCCTTGACATTGTATTCCACCGCGGCCAGCTGGCCGATCGGGTCCTTCAATGCCTTGCTCACGAACAGCGCGGCGGCGCCCACCACCGGGCCTCCGAGCACCGAGCCCGCCAGGGACACGCCTTCGGAGAGCGCCGGCGCGATCCGGACGCGCAGGTCCTGGGTTTCGGCCGCCAGGTTGATGTCACCGCGCATGATGACCTGCGCGGAGGAGCCCACCATCACGAAATCCTTCGTGTTGAGCACGCCCCGGGAAATGGTCGCCGTGGCGTTGATGGTGTCGAACTCGAAACCGGAGTCCACCACATCACGAAAGTCGAACAGCAGCCGCCGCGGGAGGGCCTGCAGGCTCAGTATGCCCAGCAGCTTGCCCGCTCCGGGCTCAATCTTGAGGAACTGGCCGCTGAAAGCCTCCAGCCTGAGGTCGCCGCCGAGCGTGGGGTAGTCAATGGCGTGGGCCGGCCCGGCCCAGGAGAGATTGCCCTCCAGCTTGCCATTGCCCCACTTCACGGTTCCCGGGAAGCCCAGGCGGCCGAGCAGCTTGCCCGCATCCACCACGTCCAGGGTGAGATTGAGCTGGGTCCGTTGCGGCTCGCGCTGAACCTGGCCCGTGGCCTGGAATGTGGATTCCGGGTTGGTGATCTTCAGGCGCTCGATTTTCCAGTGCCGGTCCCGGGTCTGGGCCAGCAGTTCCAGCCTGCCGAGCTGCTTGTCCCGGATTCCGAAGCTGTCCACCGCGATGTCCAGGGCCGGAAGCTCCTGGTTCTGCGCCATGGCGGCGGCACCCCCGGGTTTCACCGGCGCGTCGGGTGGCACGATGAAATGCCTGAAGCGGGCCGTGACCGAACCGGCGCCCTGGCTGCGCCACTGCACGTCGCCGTCCGCTTCGGGGCCCGTCATCCGCGCCTGCCACACGCCGCCCTTCTGCGTGGCGCTCACCTGCAGGTCGCTGAAGCGCTTTCCCAGCACCTCCAGCCGTCCCGCCCGCACATTGAGGCCGGCCAGGGCCAGGCCTTCGCCGGCGCCCGGGGCCTTTGACGCCAGCAGCGCGCGCCACTGGTCCAGGTCCAGCGTGCCCACCGTGCCGTAGACCCACAGGCCCTTGCGGTCGGGCAGCACCGCGCTGCCGCCAAAGCTCACCGCGCCCCGCTCCACGGTCTCCCGCGAGCCCCGGGGACCCTGCAGCAGGCTCCAGGACAGGATGCTGCCCAGGTTGCCGTTCAACACCTGGCGCTGTCCCTCCACGGGGCGGCGCTCGATGCGCAGCGGCAGGGTTTCGGCGGCGGCTTTTGCCAGCGGCGCGGGCAGGTCCAGGGCAAGGCCCTGGAGCGAGGAATCCACGCTCCACTCGACCTGGCCCCGGCGCAGGGTGATGCTGCTGCGCCAGTCCGCCGCCCCCCGCACCAGGGACACGGCCGGATGCTGCAGGGCGCGGCGCAATCCGTCACCGGTGACCCGCCCCGAGGCGCTGACCCGGACCGAGCCATCGCGCTGCGTGGCGACGCCTATGGTCGCGGGCCCGCCCAGCACCTGCGCCGAGGCATCGCGCACGCTCACCGTGTCGCCGGTGAAATCCAGCACCCCGTTCAGTTGCTCCAGGACCGGCGCCTCCGGGCCCATGTCCAGCCTGTTGCCGAGGAAACGGAAGCTTCCGGCGAGCCGCGTCTCTTCGGTGCGGTCCAGGGGCATGCGCATGCGCAGGGCAAGCTTGCCCGAACCCGTGGCGCGCATGCCGCGGGTGAAGCCGCCCACGTGCTCGTCCACCGGGCTCGCCTCAACGAAGCGCAGGAACTCCGAGGTGGGACCCTCCGCGTCACCCTGCACCACCAGTGCGGGATCGTTCGCAGTGAGGTCGGGGATCTCGGCCCGCACGCCGGACAGGCGAGCACCCAGCATGCCGGCCTGGTCTACCAGCGCCTCCATGCGCTGCCCGCGGAACGCCAGGTCGCCGCGGATGTTCTCCACCTTCGGCCAGCCTTCGGCGAACCTCAGCGTGCCGCCCGCGATCTTCGCCGTCACCTCGAACAGGCCGTCGCGCCCGTCCGGAAAGGGAAACTGCTCCAGGTCCCCCTTGAGGCGCAACCGCACGTCGGTGCCGGTGCCGGCGAGGAACGCCTGGTCCAGCCAGTCCCGCGCCACCGCCGAAACCGCCAGCGGAATGTAGCGCCCGACGAAGCGCGCGTCGGCCCGGGTGAGGTTGCCGCTGAGGTCGATGTGCCCGGCGCTGCCGGCCGCGCCACGATAGGTCCCGAACAGCGAGCCGGCGGCGTGGGGATTGGCGAACGCGACGCTGCCCAGCTTCAGCTCGAATTCGCGCCCGCGGCGCGTCCAGCTGGCCTGGGCCGTGAGACTGTCGAGAACCAGCGGCTCGCGGAACACGCCGGGCAGGTCCAGACTGGCCCGGCGCGCATCGATGGCGAAGGTCCCCCCCCTGTCGTTGCCGTCCAGGTTTCCCGTCAGTCCCGTGAATCCGGGGATGCCGCGGTGGCGCCGGAGGGCGAGATCGCTGAAGCGTCCCTTCGCCGAATAGCTGAGGGGGGTGGGCCAGTGGCCGGTCCACTTCACGGTCAGGTCGCTGGCCGTGCCGCCGGGGGAGAACGCGACCAGCTGCTCCCGCACCGTGGCCTCCAGCGGGAGATACGCGGACAGGGCTACCAGGGCCCCGAGGTCGAGCTGGTTGGCGCGCAGTTCGCCTCCGCCGCTCTCACCGGGCGGCGCCGTGGTGCGGTAAAGAAAGTCCGTGGGCCGCAGCGCGGCGCCCGCACGGGTGGTGAGGCTCAGGTCCTCGGTGGAGAGCTCGTAGCCGCCCGCCAGCGACTTCCACCCGAGCCGCCCGTGCAGTCCCGGCATGTCCAGTTCCGGAAGCCCCTGGCCCAGCCGCGCCCTCACGCCGCGCAGCCGCAGGTCGGCGGTGACCTCCCTCAGCGCGGTGCCGGCGAAGCTGAGCCACACGCGCATGGCGCCCGTGCCCCGCGCCAGCTCGAGGGGGTAATCGATCCAGGTTCGCCAGCCGCCGAGATCGGCGTAGTCCAGCTCGGCATAGACCTGCCCCGACCAGTCCCCGGCGTCGTCCCACCGCGTCCCGGAGATGTCGCCGCGCAGGTCCAGGGTGCCCGCAAGGTGGGACGGCGCGCTCGCCCTGAGGGCAAAGCGGTGTCGGCGGCCGGTGTTCTCGAGGCGCAGCTGGACATTCTCGAGCGCCAGCGGCGGCGCCCCACGCGCCTCGTCGTGCCACTGCAGCCGCGCATCGCGGATCACGATGCGCCGCTGCTCCAGCACCCATTGCGCCACCGACGGCTCGCCCGAGCCGCCCCGCAACGCAATGCCGGCCACGTGGATCACCGCCCGGGCATCGCGCCTCACGTTGAGGTCGGGGGCGGTGATCTCGATGGTGTGAAACTGCAGCTGCCCGGATAGCAGGGACCACCAGGAAAGGCTGTTCTCCATCCGCCCCAGCTTCAGCGCCGGCTGGCCCCCGGGGTCGTGGAGGACCACGTCGGAGAGCATCAGTCGCGGGCGCGCGCCGTCCCAGCC
>DASTHR010000363.1:0-5924 GCA_035718105.1 Burkholderiales bacterium | reverse complement strand
AGGACAAGGTCAGTATCCAGCCCGGCGGTCCGGAACTGGTGCTGAACGGCGCGGGGCTGCGCACCCGCGCCATTTTCAAGGTTTATGTGGCTGGGCTCTACCTCCCCGAGAAGAAGGCGGCGGCTGCCGATGCCATCGCGGCTTCCGGCCCGAAGCGGGTGAGCATGACCCTGATGCGAGACCTGAAGGCCGAGGACCTCGTGAAGGCCCTCAATGAGGGCATGGAGAAAAACAATTCTCCGGCGGACATGGCGAGGCTCAAGCCGCAGGTCGGCGAACTCACCCAGATCATGAGCTCGCTGGGGGAGGCGAGGAAGGGTGACGTCATCGCGCTGGATTTCCTTCCCGAGACCGGGACCCGGGTCTCGGTTAACGGCGAGGTCAGGGGCAAGCCCATCGCCGGCGCCGATTTCTACCGCGCACTGCTGCGCGTCTGGCTGGGGGAAAACCCGGTGGAAGACAGCCTCAAGAAGGCGATGCTCGGCCAGCCGTGAACGGCGTTGCCGGGATGCTCTCCGGTCAACCGGCGGCTGCACCCACACCCGGTTCCTGGGTCGCGAAGATCGCAGCGCCGTTCGGCGTCGTCGGCATCGCGGTCGGACACGGATGCGTGACCGGCATCGGCTATCTCCCGCCTGGCACCGACCTCCTTGTTCCGGACCACGCGCTCGCTCGCGAAGCCGGCCAGCAGATCGAGGCCTATCTGAGGGACCCGCATTTCCGCTTCAGCCTGCCGTTGCGGGCTTCGGGCACGGAGCACCAGCGCCGGGTATGGCGCGCCCTGGCGGCGATCCCGGTCGGGCGAACCCTGAGCTCTGGCGAGCTTGCGGCCGCCATCTGCTCGTCCGCCCGGGCGGTGGGCCAGGCCTGCGGCGCCAACCCCCTGCCGCTGGTGATTCCGTGTCACCGGGTGGTGGCAGGGAACGGTGGCTTGGGAGGCTTCATGGGGCGCCGCGGCGGATTTTCGCTGTCGGTCAAGCGCTGGCTGCTGGCGCATGAACGCGGTTGACGCGGAGCTGCTGGACGAGTTCTGCGACTCCCTCTGGCTGGAGGACGGGCTTTCCCGTAACACGCTGGACGGCTACCGCCGCGACCTGACCCAGCTCTCCGCCTGGCTTCGCGAGCACCGCGGGCGGGGACTTGGCCAGGCCACCCGCGCCGATTTGCTGGATTACCTTGCGCGGCGCGTGCGGGACCGGGCCACGCCGCGCACCACCGGTCGGCTGCTTTCCAGCATCAAGCGCTTGTATCGCTTCCTGCTGCGCCAGGGGCGCGTCAGCGAGGACCCGAGCCTGCGCATCGAGGCGCCCAGGCTGCCGCGCAGCCTGCCCAAGGGCCTGTCCGAACAGGACGTGGAGCGGCTGCTGGGCGCTCCCGACCCGGACCAGCCGCTGGGCCTGCGCGACCGCGCCATGCTGGAGGTGTTGTACGCCAGCGGACTGCGGGTGTCAGAACTGGTCAACCTCAATACGCCGCAGCTCAGCCTGGACATGGGGGTGGTGCGGGTGCTGGGCAAGGGTTCCAAGGAGCGCCTGGTTCCCCTGGGCGAGGAGGCCCTGGCGTGGGTGCGTCGCTATCTCGCCGAGGGGCGCCCGACGATCCTGCACGGACGCGCGGCGGACGCTCTGTTCGTCACGGCCCGCGCCGAGCCCATGACGCGCCAAGCCTTCTGGCAGCTGATCAAACGCCACGCGTCAGCAGCGGGACTGCCCCGGGACATCTCGCCCCACACGCTGCGACACGCGTTCGCCACCCATCTACTGAATCATGGTGCCGACCTGCGGGTGGTGCAGCTGCTCCTCGGGCATTCGGACGTGTCCACCACGCAGATCTACACCCATGTTGCGCGGGAGCGGCTGAAGCAGCTTCACGCGCGCCACCATCCCCGGGGCTGATCCGCGCGTTTACGTCCCGCGGCGGTGATTCGGTAAGATATGTCCATGCTGACCGCCGCATTCATCGCCCTCGCCTACGTCATCGGCTCCATCCCCTTCGCCGTGGTGTCGAGCAAGGCCTTCGGGCTGCCCGATCCGCGCACCTATGGCTCGGGCAATCCCGGCGCCACCAATGTGCTGCGCACCGGTCGCAAGGGCGCGGCGGCGCTGACGCTCCTCGGCGACGCGGCCAAGGGTTGGGTGGCGGTGGCCCTGGCGCAGCATTTTGCCATCGGCGAGGCGGGGATCGCCGCCGTGGCGGTCGCGGTTTTTCTGGGGCACCTCTATCCGCTGTTCCTGGGTTTCAAGGGAGGCAAGGGCGTGGCCACCGCCCTCGGGGTGCTGCTCGCGCTCAGCGGCTGGCTGGGGCTGATGGTGCTGCTGACCTGGGTCGCGGTGGCGGTGGCATGGCGCTATTCCTCGCTGGCGGGGGTGGTGGCCGCAGTCCTGGCGCCGTTCTATTCCGCCTGGCTGCTCGGAATGGGCTGGCTCGCGGGGGGGGTGCTGCTGATGGGGGTGATGCTGGTGTGGCGCCACCGCGGCAACCTGCGCAAGCTCGCGGCCGGGACCGAGCCCAGGATCGGCTCGGGGCGCGTGCGGGACGCGTCTGGGGGAGGCTGAGGCGCACATATGGGCTGGGTGGACAATAAGATCGACCACGCGGGCGAGCGCCTCGAGCGCGCCGTGGAGCATGCCGCGGACCGGCTCGATGGCGTGGTGAAGGAGGGCATCGGCCAGGCCCGGGTCGAGTTGCGGGAGGTGCTGCTCGAGGCCAGCCGGGAAGTCGACGAGAAGCTGGACAAGATCTCCGGGGAGCTCTCAAGCCAGCGTCATTTCACCAAGACCGACGTGAAGGAACTGGTGGACTACGCGGCGGAGCGCCTGGGGCAGACCGTGGACGAGCGGGTGCGGGTGATGCGCGGTGAGATTGCCAGCCTGGTGCAGGAGAAGGTGGAATACCTCAAGCTCGAGGTGGACAGCTTCTTCATCCAGCGCCAGCAGGACCTTGCGCGAGAGCGGCGCCGGCTGGTGGCGAATATTCTGCTCGCGGTGACGGCGTCGCTGCTGGTGGCTGCGGTGTCCTACGTCTACCATCGGGCTGGAGAAGGCCGGATGGACGTCTACGGCCTGTTCCGCATCCTGTTCATTTCCCTTACCGGCGGCTACGCGGTGTACCTGGTGATGAACCTGCTGCTCAAGTATTTCAGGATGACGGAGCACAAGAAGGACATGGTGTTCCTGGCGGCGCGCTACTGGGGGGTGCTGCGGCCGGCCAGCGTGCTGGGTCACCTGCTGCTGCTCGCGGGCATCGCCGCGACCTATGTGCTGCTGTTCTTTCCGGAGTGGGTGTCCTCGCTGGGAGGGGAGCCTCTGGGGCGATGGTTGCAGAATCTCGGATTTTCCCGATGAAACCGCCTACGCGGCGGAGAGATCCTCCAGGTCCCAGCGCGGCCTCACCGTGAAGGCATTGCGGCGATCCTTCGATCCGGCCTTCAGGCGCTGTGCGCCCGCAAAAGCGATCATGGCGCCGTTGTCGGTGCACAGGTCGAGCGGCGGGTAGAACACCCGGCAGCCGCGCTCCTCCGCGCCGGCGGTGAGACGCGCCCGCAGGCGCCGGTTCGCTCCCACACCTCCGGCCACCACCAGTTGCCGGTGCCCCGTCCGCTCCAGGGCGGCCAGGGACTTTGCCGCCAGCACCTCAACGATCGCTTCCTCGAAGGCCCGCGCCACGTCGGCGCGCTGCTGTCCCTCGGCGCCCTCCCGGGAGCAAAGCGTGAGCACCGCGGTCTTGAGCCCGCTGAAGCTGAAATTGAGGTCCCCGCTGCGCAACATGGGGCGGGGCAGTCCGAAGCGGCCGGGCACGCCCTGCTCCGCGAGCTTGGCCAGCGCCGGGCCGCCGGGGTAGGGAAGGCCGAGCAGCTTGGCGGTCTTGTCGAAGGCCTCGCCGGCCGCGTCATCCACGGTTTCCCCCAGCAGCCGGTAGGCGCCGATGCCGGCGACCTCCATGAGCTGGGTGTGGCCGCCGGAAACCAGCAGGGCCACAAAGGGGAATTCGGGAGGCGGGTCGGCGAGGAGGGGTGAGAGCAGGTGGCCCTCCAGATGGTGAACACCAATGGCGGGGACGCCCAAGGCTCGCGCCAGCGCCGCGCCGACGCTCGCCCCCACCAGCAGCGCGCCTGCCAGTCCTGGTCCCTCTGTATAGGCGATGGCATTCACCTCGGCCAAGCGCAGCTCGCTGCGGGCCAGCGCTTCCCGGGCCAGGGGCAGCACGCGCCGTATATGGTCCCGGGACGCCAGTTCCGGCACTACCCCGCCATATTCGTGATGCAGGTCAACCTGCGAGTAGACGACATGGCCCAGGAGGCCGCGGGCGGTATCGTAGACCGCTATGCCGGTTTCGTCGCAGGAGGTTTCAATGCCAAGGACGACCATGGGAGGTAGGGGAGATGGGGCGCCGGGGTGGTTGCAAGCGGCCGGGGTTGTCTATAGAATTCTGCACTCTTTGAAATCGCGGGGATCTATGCCGAGCGTTCGAGTTAAGGAAAACGAGCCGTTCGAGGTGGCAATGCGCCGCTTCAAGCGTACGGTGGAGAAGACCGGGCTGCTGACCGAGCTGCGGGCCCGCGAATTCTATGAAAAGCCTACCTCGGAGCGCAAGCGCAAGAAGGCGGCGGCCGTCAAGCGGCACTACAAGCGCATTCGCAGCCAGATGCTGCCGCAAAAGCAGTACTAGCCCGGCTTCCGCTTTCACCGACAATCCGCCCGCCGGGCTTGCTGCCGGGGCGGATTTTCTGTTTCTGGAGCAACCATGTCGCTGAAGACCCGCATCAACGAGGACATGAAGGCGGCGATGAAGGCCCGGGAAGCCGAGCGCCTGGGGGCGATACGCCTGCTGCTGGCCGCGATCAAGCAGAAGGAGGTGGATGAGCGCAGCGACCTCGACGATGCCGCGGTGCTGGGGGTCATCGAAAGGATGCTCAAGCAGCGCCGGGATTCCATCTCCCAGTTCGAGCAGGCGGGCCGCACTGACCTGGCCGACAAGGAGAAGTTTGAAGTCTCCGTCCTTCAGGCCTACATGCCCCAGGCCCTGGGCGACGCCGAACTGGCGGCCGCGGTGGCCGCGGCCGTTGCAGAGCTCGGCGCGAAGGGGCTCCAGGACATGGGCAAGGTGATGGGGCTGCTCAAGGGGCGGCTGGCGGGCCGCGCCGACATGGGCAAGGTTTCAGCCCTGGTGAAGGCCAGGCTCTCGGCCTGATAGCCCGGCGCCCGCCGGGTCGTGACCTATAATGCGCGGGTCGTCCGCCGCGGGCGCAGTCTGATGGGTCCGTTATTGAACTGATTTCTGCCACCAGAATTCTCAGCGCGTTGCGCGGGCTTCCCCGCCGCATGATCCCCCAGAGCTTCGTCCAGGAACTGCTCAATCGCGTCGATATCGTGGACGTGGTGGAGCGCCACGTACCCCTGAAGCGCGCCGGGACGAACTATGCTGCTTGCTGCCCCTTCCACGGGGAAAAGACGCCGTCCTTCACCGTCAGCCCCGCCAAGCAGTTCTACCATTGTTTCGGCTGCGGCGCCCACGGCACCGCCATCGGCTTCCTGATGGAGCATCTCGGGATGAGCTTTCCCGAGGCCGTGAAGGAACTGGCGGCGAGGGTCGGCATGACCGTTCCCGAGGACCGCAGCGCGGCGCCGGCACCGAAGACGGTCGGTCTGCACGACGTGCTGCTTAAGGCCGCCAAATTCTACCGCGAGCAGCTCAAGGGCTCCGAGAAGGCCGTTGCCTACCTCAAGCGCAGGGGGCTCACGGGAGACGTCGCCGCCCGCTTCGGGCTGGGCTATGCACCCGCCGGGTGGCAGGCCCTCGCGGCGGCCTTTCCTGACTACCAGGCCAGGTTGCTGGTGGACGCCGGTCTGGTGATCCAGGGGGAGGATGGCAAGCGCTACGACCGCTTCCGGGACCGCGTCATGTTTCCCATACTCAATCAGAGG
>DASTHR010000362.1:0-4805 GCA_035718105.1 Burkholderiales bacterium | reverse complement strand
CCGAAGCCGCTCGGGTCCCGGGCCCTGAAAACCCGGGCGTATCGGGCATCCGGGTTCCGGGCGGGGCCACGGAGGGCAGGCTGCCGGTAGCTCCGCAGTCCTACGCCGCGGCCCTGCCTTCGCTCTCCGCGATGCCTGGCGCGCCAAGGGCCGGTCCCTCCACGCCCTACTATTTCATTGGCGAAGGGAGCGGCTACCAGGGCCTCGCCCGCAGAGCCGGGGGGGCTGCCGGCATTGAGGATCGGGTGAATCCATCGAGCTTCAGCCTGCCCGGAGAAGGGGAACTGCGGCGGCTTCTCGGCGAGATCACCCGGGAACCCGCACGCGCGCCGCTCGCGGTATCGCCCGCGGTATCGCCCGCGGACTACTACTTCATCGAACCGCCTGCGTCCCCCGCAGTATCCGCCGTGCCGTCCGTGCCGGAGGGAGCGCGCGACGCCTTCGACGTGCAGGCAGTACGACGTGACTTCCCGATCCTGGGCGAGCGCGTGCATGGGCGGCCCCTGATCTGGCTCGACAACGCCGCGACGACGCAAAAGCCGCAGGCGGTACTCGACCGCCTGGCCCATTTCTACGCCCACGAGAACTCCAACATCCACCGTGCCGCCCACGATCTGGCGGCCCGCGCCACCGATGCCTACGAGGGCGCCCGCAGCAAGGTGGCCCGCTTTCTGGGCGCTACGTCGGCGGAGGAGATCGTGTTCCTGCGCGGGGCCACGGAGGCGATCAACTTGGTGGCCCAGAGCTGGGGGCGCCAGAACATCCGCGAGGGTGACGAGATCGTCGTGTCGCACCTGGAGCACCACGCCAACATCGTTCCCTGGCAGCAGCTCGCGGCGGAAAGGGGCGCCCGCATCCGCGTCATCCCGGTGGACGACACCGGCCAGATCCTTCTGGACGAGTACACGAAGCTGCTGAACGACCGCACGAGGCTGGTGGCGATAAGCCAGGTATCCAACGCTCTCGGAACCGTCACGCCGGTGCGGGAGATCGTTGAGCTGGCGCACCGCGCCGGGGCCCGGGCGCTGGTTGACGGCGCGCAGGCGGTTTCCCACATGCGGGTGAACGTGCAGGCGCTCGACGCTGACTTCTATGTTTTCTCGGGCCACAAAGTTTTTGCGCCCACCGGCATTGGGATCCTGTACGGCAGGAGGGAGCTTCTGGATCGGATGCCCCCCTGGCAGGGCGGCGGCAACATGATCGCCGACGTCACCTTCGAGCGCACCGTGTATAACCCGGCGCCAGCACGCTTTGAGGCGGGAACGGGAAGTATTGCCGACGCGGTCGGATTGGGTGCGGCGATCGACTACCTGGAAAGGATAGGCTTGGAAAACGTGAGCCGTTACGAGCACGACCTGCTGGCCTACGCCACCCGAGGTCTGCAGGGCGTTCCCGGCCTGCACCTGATCGGCACGGCTCGGGACAAGGCGAGCGTGCTCTCATTTGTGCTCGACGGTTATCGTCCAGAGGACGTCGGCTCGGCCCTCAACGAGGAAGGCATCGCGGTTCGGGCGGGCCATCACTGCGCGCAGCCGATCCTGCGCCGCTTCGGGCTCGAGGCAACCGTGCGGCCCTCGCTTGCGTTCTACAACACCTGCGAGGAGGTGGACACGCTGCTGGGGGTATTGCAACGCTTGGCGCGAGGCCGGGCAACCTTTTTGCCGAGGTGACCCGCCGAAGGCGCGTGGTCGCAATAGCTTGGAGAAGTGGGCGGCTTTCTAATCCAGGATCTGGAATAAGCAGCGCAGAACTTGTTATTTCGCTGAAGAGAGGGGGGATTTAGAATTCCTATTAGTCCATAAGCATTGTTTATTTAGCTCTGCGGTACCATGACATCTGAGTCGGCCACCCCCGCATCCTATCGAAGCAACGGGGTCCTTCCCGGCTTCGGCCTTTCGCTGGGCTACACGCTGGCCTACCTGTCGCTGATCGTGCTGGTGCCGCTGGCGGCGGTGTTCCTGAAGTCCGCGACCCTCGGGCTCGACCAGTTCTGGGCGGTGGTGACCTCGCCGCGGGTGCTGGCGTCCTATCGCCTGAGCTTCGGCGCGTCCCTCGTGGCGGCCTGCATCAACGCGGTGTTCGGGCTGATGCTGGCCTGGGCGCTGGTGCGTTACAGTTTTCCGGGCAAGAAACTGGTGGACGCGCTGGTGGACCTGCCGTTTGCCCTGCCCACGGCGGTAGCGGGGATCGCCCTGACGGCGCTTTATGCGAAGAACGGTTGGCTGGGTCAGTTCCTGGAGCCCCTGGGCATCAAGGTGGCGTTCACGCCCCTGGGCGTGCTGGTGGCGCTGGTGTTCATCGGGCTGCCCTTCGTGGTGCGCACGGTGCAGCCGATCCTGGAGGACCTGGACACCGAACTCGAGGAGGCGGCGGCCGCCCTCGGCGCCCGGCGCTGGCAGACTTTCCGCCTGATCCTCCTTCCCATCATCTTGCCGGCGCTGCTCACCGGCTTCGCGCTCGCCTTTGCCCGCGCAGTCGGGGAGTACGGCTCGGTGATCTTCATCGCCGGCAACCTGCCCATGGTGTCGGAGATCACGCCCCTCATGATCATCACCAGGCTCGAGCAGTACGACTACGCGGGGGCCACCGCCATCGCCACGGTGATGCTGGTGATTTCCTTCGTGCTGCTGCTGGGGATCAACGGCCTGCAGGCCTGGACCGCGAAGCGCACCGGGAGGGAGCGCTGATGGCCGCCGCCGCGACGACCATATCCGCCGGATACGGGCAGCGTAGCGCGCGCTTCGAACGGAGCGCCGCGAGCCGGGAGCCGGCGTGGGTCAAACGGCTGATCCTCGCCGTATCTTTCGCGTTCTTCGCCGTGTTCCTTCTGCTGCCGCTGGCGGCGGTTTTCTTCGAGGCGCTGCGCAAGGGCTGGGAAACCTACTGGGCGGCCCTGGTGGAGCCGGACGCGCTCTCCTCCATCCGCCTCACCCTGCTGACGGCGGCCATCGCCGTGCCCCTCAACCTGGTGTTCGGGGTGGCCGCAGCCTGGGCCATCGCCAAGTTCGATTTTCGCGGCAAGCACCTGTTGATCACGCTGATCGACCTGCCGTTCTCGGTGTCGCCGGTGATCGCGGGCCTGATCTACGTGCTGGTGTTCGGGGCCCAAGGCTGGCTCGGCCCCTGGCTCGCGGAGCATGACATGAAGGTCATCTTCGCCGTGCCGGGGATCGTGCTGGCGACGGTGTTCGTGACTTTCCCCTTTGTCGCCCGGGAACTGATCCCGCTGATGCAGGCCCAGGGTCGGGAGGAGGAGGAGGCCGCCATGGTGCTTGGGGCCACCGGCTGGCAGACCTTCTGGAAGGTGACGCTGCCCAACATCAAGTGGGGCCTGCTCTACGGCGTGATCCTGTGCAACGCCCGCGCCATGGGCGAGTTCGGCGCCGTGTCCGTGGTGTCCGGCCACATCCGGGGCCTCACCAACACCATGCCGCTGCATGTGGAGATCCTCTATAACGAATACAACTTCGCCGCGGCCTTCGCCGTGGCCTCGTTGCTGGCGCTGCTGGCGCTGGTGACCGTGGCGTTGAAGACCTGGGTCGAGTGGCGGGCCGGGCGTGAAGCGCGACAGGAAGCGAACGCATGAGCATCCAGGTACAGAACATCCGCAAGACCTTCGGCAGCTTTGTCGCGCTGGAGGACGTGACGCTGGACTTTCCCACCGGCCAGTTGGTGGCGCTGCTGGGGCCCTCGGGCTGCGGCAAGACCACGCTGCTCCGCATCATCGCCGGGCTGGAGTCCGCCGATTCGGGCCGCGTCCTGCTGGAAGGCGAGGACGCTTCCAACACCCATGTCCGGGAGCGTCAGGTGGGTTTCGTGTTCCAGCATTACGCGCTGTTCCGCCACATGACGGTGTTCGACAACGTGGCTTTCGGACTGCGGGTCAAGCCCCGGGGACAGCGGCCTACGGAGGCCGAGGTGCGGCGCCGGGTGACGCGGCTGCTGGAACTGGTGCAGCTCGCGCCCCTCGGGTCGCGCTTTCCCGACCAACTCTCCGGCGGCCAGCGCCAGCGCATCGCGCTGGCCCGGGCGCTGGCGGTGGAGCCGCGGGTGCTGCTGCTGGACGAGCCCTTCGGCGCCCTGGACGCCAAGGTGCGCAAGGAGCTGCGCCGCTGGCTGCGGCGCCTGCACGACGAACTGCACGTGACCTCCATCTTCGTCACCCACGACCAGGAGGAGGCGCTGGAGGTGGCCGACCGGGTAGTGCTGATGAATCATGGCCGGGTGGAGCAGACCGGCGCGCCAGACGAAGTCTACGACCACCCCGCGACGCCCTTCGTCTATGGCTTCCTGGGGGCGGTGAACCTGTTCCGCGGGCGGGTGGAAGGGGCCGAACTACGGGTCGGGGACCACGCGCTGGCGCACCCGGGCGGCGATCTGGCCGAGGGCGCGGAGGTGCTGGCGTTCGCCCGGCCCCACGAACTCGCCATCGTCGCCGCCGATGCGAGGAGCGACGGCATCGCGGCGCGGGTGAGCCGGATCATGACCTTCGGGGCGACCGCCCGGGTCGAACTCACGGGGGTCTCGCGCAGCAACGGCAGCGCCGAGCCCCAGCACTACGAGGTCGAGATCACCCGCCAGGAGGCGGCCGGGCAGAAGCTCACCGAGGGGCTCACGGTGCGCCTGGTGCCCTCGCGGCTGCGGGTGTTCGAGCGCCGGGGGGACGGCGCTCCATGAACTTCCAGCAGCTGCGCATCATCCGCGAGACGGTCCGGCGCAACTACAATCTGACCGAGGTCGCCAATGCCCTGTTCACCTCTCAGTCCGGGGTGAGCAAGCACATCAAGGACCTGGAAGGCGAGCTG
>DASTHR010000361.1:0-2167 GCA_035718105.1 Burkholderiales bacterium | reverse complement strand
TCCCCCAGCTTCTCCACGTTATAGCCCAGGATGGTCAGGGTGTAGGCGTAGGGGATGGAAAAATCGTTCCCGGGATCGAACCATTGGTGCAGGAACTCGGGCTTGATGTTGGCCAGGCCCGGCAGCTTGTCCCGATCGAGGTGCCGGAGCTGGCCGGACTTCACCAGTGTCTCCACCACGTTGCCGGTGGGCACGATGAGGTCGTATCCCGTGGCGCCCGCGGCGAGCTTGGCCAGCATCTCCTCGTTGTCGCCGAAGTAGTCCTGGGCCAGGCGGCAGCGGCAGCGCGCCTCGAATGCCTTCACGGAATCCTCGGTGATGTAGTTGTTCCAGTTGAACAGGCGCAGGACGTCCTCGGCACGGAGCGGCGCTGCCAGGAGCAGCAGTGCCAGGAAGATAGCTAGAAGGGAAAGCGGGCGTGCAGCCCCCTCTCCCCCGCCCCTCCCCCGCGAGGGGGGAGGGGAGACTTGTTTGTCGCGCGGGATGCCGCCGCCGCGTGGGGCGTGAGGGGTGAGGCGTGAGGCGGAAACCCGCGTCATCCCCGGCCCCGCAGGGCTTCGGGCGCCACCCGCCCCGCCACCAGGATCATGCCCAGGGTGAGGAGCATGAGCAGGGTGGAGACGGCATTCACCTCCGGCGTCACCGCCACCTTGATCATGGTGTAGATCTCCAGGGGCAGGGTCTTGGTGCCGACACCGGAAGTGAAGAAGGTGATGACGAAGTCGTCTATGGAGAGGGTGAAGGACATCAGGGCGCCGGCGATCACCCCGGGAAGGATCAGCGGCAGCGTCACCAGGCGGAAGGTCTGCCAGGGCGTCGCCCCCAGGTCCCGGGCGGCCTCGAAGATGCTGTCGTCCATGCCCGCCAGGCGCGCCCGCACGATGATGGCGACGAAGCCGATGCAGAAGGTGATGTGGGCGATGACCACGGTGCCGAGACCGAGGTCGAACTCCAGACCCAGCATCGCCAGGAGCGGCCTCGCGGTATTGAGGAAGAACACCAGCAGCGACACCCCCAGCAGGATCTCCGGCATGGCCACCGGGGTGATCACCAGCGCCGGCAGCAGCCGCGGCCGGTAGCGGTGCATGGCGATGCCGGCCATGGTGCCCAGCACCGTGGCGATGGCCGAGGCGGTGAGCGCGATGGCGAGCGAATTGGCCGCCGCCTGCAGCATGGCCTCGTCCTGCGCGAGCCTGCCGTACCACTCCAGGGTGAAGCCCACCCACTCCGCGTTGAGCCTGGAGTCGTTGAAGGAGAAGATCACCACGATGGCGAGCGGCAGATACAGGAAGGCATAGACCAGCATGGCCCCGTACCAGAGCCAGAAGTCGGGGAAGGCGCGCCGCTCGCCGCGCCAGCCCAGGAGCGCTGCTCCCGCGATCAGCGCCACGGCCCCGCCCAGCAGGCCGTAGCGCGCGGCGCCGGCGAAGAAGCTCCCGAACAGCGCCAGCAGCCCCAGGGCCTCGACGATCAGGGCCAGCTTACGCACTGCGCAGGCTCCTTCTGGCGAGCCCGGCGGCGAACCCCGCCACCGCCAGCACCGCCACGGTGAGCATCAGGGACAGCATGGAGCCGAAGGGCCAGTCCCGGGTGCCGAGGAACGATTCCTTGATCATGTTGCCCACCAGCCAGTCGTCCTTGCCGCCCAGGATTTCGGGAATGGCGAACATGCCCAGCACCGGGATGAACACCAGCGCCGATCCGGCGAACACGCCCGGCAGCGACAGCGGGAAGGTGACGCGCCAGAAGCGCTGCCAGGCGTTGGCGCCCAGGTCCTGGGCGGCGTCCAGCAGCACGGGATCATGCTTCTCCAGGTTGGTGTAGAGGGGCAGGATCATGAACGGCAGGTGCACGTACACCATGCCCAGGATCACGGCAAAACGGGTGAACAGCAGGTCGAAGGGTCCGAGGATGATCATCCAGGCGTACACCCGCACCAGGAAATTGCTGGCGAAGGGCAGGATCACCAGAATGGTCATCAGATTGCGGTGGCGCTTGGGGCTGCGTGCGATCAGCAACGCCACCGGGTAGGCCATGACGAGGCAGATCAGCGTGGTGAGGGCTGCCACGCCGAAGGACTTGGCGAAGATCGCGGCGTAGATCCAGTCGCCGAAAAAGAACTGGTAGTTCTCGACGGTTAGTCCCGCCTCCTCCCCCGGCGTTTGAG
>DASTHR010000360.1:0-9843 GCA_035718105.1 Burkholderiales bacterium | reverse complement strand
AGCGGGACATTTGTGAAAACAACGCCTTGGGACTATGCTACGCGGCTCGGAGGAGTCCAGAACCATGACCCAGGACGAACTGAAGCAGGCCGTGGCCCGCGCCGCGGTGAAGGAAGTGCCGGCGGGCGCCATCGTCGGCGTTGGCACCGGTTCCACGGTGAATTTCTTCATCGAGGAGCTGGCCACGATCCGCGACCGCGTCGCCGGCGCCGTTTCCAGCTCCGAGGCCTCCAGCGCCCGGCTCGAGGCCAGGGGCATCCGGGTGCTGGACCTGAACAGCGTCGAGGAACTCCCGGTATACGTGGACGGCGCCGACGAGGTCAACCACGACCTGCACATGATCAAGGGCGGCGGCGGCGCCCTCACCCGGGAGAAGATCGTGGCCGCGGTGGCGCGGCGCTTCGTGTGCATCGCCGACCGGTCCAAGCTGGTGGAAGTTCTGGGCAGGTTCCCGCTTCCGGTGGAGGTGATCCCGATGGGCCGGGCCCATGTCGCACGCCGGATCGCGGACCTGGGGGGAGAACCCCGGCTGCGGGAGGGCTTCGTCACCGACAACGGCAACCTGATCCTGGACGTTCACGGCCTCGCCATCCGCGATCCCGTGGACCTTGAAGGCCGGATCAACCAGATCACCGGCGTCGTCACCAACGGCATCTTCGCCCGCCGCGGCGCCGACCTGCTGCTGCTGGGGACCCCCGAGGGGGTGCGGGCCGTGCGCCCGGCGATGCGCGATGAAACATGATTGTCATCTGGAAGCATTAAGCTGGTTCGTTGCGACTTGAATCGAGGAGGCAGTCACCATGGGATCGGTCCTTTCAGGGGAACACACCTTCAAGCAGTTCGACACGGAGCTGGAGGCGGTGCGTTCCCGGGTGCTGCAGATGGGCGGCCTCGTGGAGAGCCAGATCGTGCGCGCCATCCAGGCCCTCACCGAGGGCAATCTGGCGCTCAGCGACCAGGTGGTGGCCGACGACCAGCGGGTGAACGGGATGGAGGTGTCCATCGACGAGCTCTGCGCCCACATTCTCGCCCGGCGCCAGCCCGCCGCCAGCGACCTGCGCATGATCATCACGGTGCTCAAGACCATCACCGACCTGGAGCGCATCGGCGACGAGGCGGAGAAGATCGCCCGCATGTCCAAGCTCATCCACCAGTCCGACCGGCTTGCCATGCCCCGGTTCACCGAGATCAAGCACGTGGCGGACGTGGCCCTGGCGATGCTGCGCAAGTCCCTGGACTCCTTCGCCCGCCTCGACGTGGGCGCCGCCGCCGTCGTGGTGCGCCAGGACCAGCACCTGGACGAGGAGTTCCGCGCCATCCTGCGCCAGCTCATCACCTTCATGATGGAAGACCCGCGCACCATTTCCGGGTCGCTGGAGATCCTGTTCGTGGCCAAGGCCATCGAGCGCATCGGGGACCACGCCAAGAACATGTCCGAGTACGTGGTGTACCTGGTGAAGGGCAAGGACGTGCGCCACGTGACCCTGGAAGAGTTCGAGCGCGAGGCGAGGGATTAGGGAACCTCTGAGCAAGTCCTTCGTGAGCCGCGTTTACACGAAAAATGCTCCAGATGCGAGGCGCGCGACGAAGGTCGTAGCGCGACCGCGCAGCGCGGAGCAGGGGCCCCGCAGGGGATGCGACCGCGGAGCGGGATGCCAGCGCGCCGGTTTGCGCGGTCGCGGCAGCGCCTGCGGGGTCGCATCCACTCGCTGCGCGGGCGGAACCTGCTCCGCCCTCCGGCGCGCTACTACGATGCCGAGGAGCGCAACGACGCAGATGGGCATTTTATCTTGCAAACCCGGATGGGGCGCGGCTTTCCGGCGGCTCTGCTTTGTCGCTCGCCTTGCGAATGTGCGCGCGCCATTCGGCGCGGCTCGCTTCGCGCAGCTCTTCCCGGAAAGCCAGCGCCGCGGCCACGCGGGACTTGTTCAGAGGTTCCTTAGCCCCGGCGGCACGCTACGGCGCTAGAATAGCGGCGTGCCCGAATACTCCACTCTTGCCGCGGTAGACCTCGGCTCCAACAGCTTCCGGCTGCAGGTCGCCCGCGTCGTCGGCAACCAGCTCTACGAGCTCGACTCGCTGCGCGAGCCGGTGCGCCTCGCCGCGGGGCTGGGCCCCGACAAGCGCCTGGACGACGAGTCCCAGGCCGGCGCCCTGGAATGCCTGAAGCGTTTCGGCGAGCGCCTGCGCGGACTGCCGCCCCACGCGGTGCGCGCCGTGGGCACCAACACCCTGCGGGTGGCGAAGAACGCGCCCCAGTTCCTGCGCCGGGCCCAGTCGGCCCTGGGCTTTCCCATAGAAGTCATCGCGGGACGCGAAGAGGCGCGGCTGATCTATGTCGGTGTCGCCCACGAACTGCCCCCCTCGGAGGAGAAGCGACTGGTGATGGACATTGGCGGCGGCTCCACCGAGTTCATCATCGGCACGCGCTTCAAGCCGCAGAAGATGGAAAGCCTGTACATGGGGTGCGTGAGCTACAGCCTGCGCCACTTCCCGGGCGGCCGCATCACCAAGAGCAACCTGAAGCAGGCCGAAATCGCCGCCCGTACCGAGCTGCAGACCATCGCCGCGGAGTTCTCCGGGGAGGCCTGGGAGCGGGCCTTCGGCTCCTCCGGCACGGTGCGGGCCATCGGCGACATCCTGGAGTTCCTCGGCCTGGAAGCCGGATCCATCACCCGGGACGGCCTGCGGGCGCTGCGGGAGATCCTGCTGCGCGCCGGAGATACCGAGCGGCTGGAACTGCCGGGCGTGCGCTCCGACCGGGCGCCCATTCTCCCCGGCGGCTTCGCCATTCTCCACGCCGCCTTCTCCGAGCTGGACATCGAGCGCATGACACCGGCCAACGGCGCGCTGCGCCAGGGGGTGCTCTACGACCTGCTGGGACGCTATCACCGAAAGGACATGCGGGAAGCGACCGTGGCGGAGTTCATGCAGCGCTATCACGTGGATCCCACCCAGGCGCGGCGGGTCGAGACCCTGGCGGTGTCCATCGCGCGGCAGCTGATCACGGGCGATGAGGAGGACGTGGAGGACGCGTTGAGGGTCGTGTCCTGGGCGGCGCGGCTGCACGAGCTCGGCATCTCGGTCGCCCACAACAGCTTCCACAAGCACTCGGCCTACATCCTGCAGAATGCGGACATGCCCGGCTTCTCCAAGCCGGAGCAGGCGCGGCTCGCGCTGCTGGCGCTGGCCCACCGCGGCTCCCTGAAGAAGATGCAGGGCCTGTTCCCGAATCCGCAGGATCTCGAGCTGGCGCTGGCGCTGCGCCTGGCGGCGCTCCTGAGCCGCAGCCGCCGCGACTTCCGGCTGCCGTCCCTGGAGCTGCTGCGGCGCGGCGCGCGCTACGAGCTGCGCGCCGACGCCGACTGGCTGGAGCGCAATCCCCTCACCGGTGCCGAGCTCGAGGCCGAGGCCAGAGAGTGGAAGTCGCTGGACGTGGATTTCCGCGTCACCCCGTCAAGGGCGCGCGCAGCAGCCGGCTGATGAGGGGCGCCCGCGCCAAGCGGTCGAGCAAGTCCGGCCTGCCGCCGGGCACCCTGGTCCACCTCGGCCCCGAAACGGCCCGCGCCACCCGCGTCACGGTGGTCAACTACGACGCGGGGAACCTGGAGCAGCGCGAACTTGCCCCCGGCGAGCCGCTGCCCCGGCCGCCGGCGTCCGGGGTGCTCTGGATCAACGTCACGGGCCTGGCCGACACGGCCCGGCTGGAAGCCATCGGCCGGCACTTCGGCCTGCACGCCCTGGTACTGGAGGACGTGCTCAACACCTACCAGCGCCCCAAGCTGGACGACTACGGCGACTATCTCTACCTGGTACTCAAGACTTTCGACCTGGATGAGAAGGGCGGGCGGCTGGATTGCGACCAGGTGAGCCTGGTGCTGGGCCGCGGGTATCTCCTGTCCTTCCTGGAGGCGGAAAGCGCGGGCTTCGCGTCCGTCATGGAGCGGCTGCGCTCGGGGCGGGGCCAGATCCGCGGCGCCGGGGCCGATTTCCTGCTCTATTCACTGGTGGACGCCGTGGTGGACGGCTACTTCTGGCTGCTGGAGCATCTCGGGGAGAAGATCGAGCAGCTGGAGACCGAGGCCGTGGAGCGGGCGCGGCCGGAGACCATCCGCCGCATCCACGGGCTGCGCGCGGAAGGGCTGTTCATCCGCCGCATGCTGTGGCCGCTGCGGGAAGTCGTCAACTCCCTGCAGCGGGGCGAGCCGAGGCTGGTCACGGCCGGCACCCTGGTGTTCCTGAGGGACGTGTACGATCACACCGTGCACGTCCTGGAAGCCCTGGAGAGCCTGCGCGAGCTGATGGCGGGAGTGCTGGAGATCCACATGTCCAGCGTCAACAACCGCATTTCCGGCGTGGTGAAGGTCCTGACCGTGATCACCACCGTGTTCATGCCGCTCACCCTGATCGCCGGGATCTACGGCATGAACTTCCGCCACATCCCCGGGCTCGACACCCCGTGGGCGTTCTTCGCCGTGCTCGGGTTCATGGCCACCCTGGCGGGGGGAATGCTGGCGTGGCTGCGACGCAAGGGCTGGCTCTAGGAGGGGCCACCGGCGTCACGCTTACCGGTGAGGAGCCGCGGTGCCGGGGTCCGCGCGCGCCGCGCGCCCCACCCGGCGGCTCTCGGCCTCGAGGTAGCGGATCAGGGAGTCCACCTCCCGGTCGCCCAGCCTGAGGTTGGGCATGGGCAGTTCCCGGTATTCGCCGTACAGCGCCAGGGCAAGCGGGTCTTTCTCCGCCAGCATGCGATCCGGCTCCTTGATCCAGCGCGCGAGCCATGCGCGGTCGCGCCTGTCGGTCACGCCCAGGAGGTCCGGCCCCGCCGCGTCGCCCGCGCCTATCGTATGGCAGGCCTGGCAGCGCCGGCGGAACAGGTCCTCGCCGGCGTCGAGTCGGGGAATTCGCGGCGCCTCGGCGTAGCTTTTCCGCCCCGGGGCCGCACGCCTGTAGTTGAACAGCTGCTCCCCCAGCACCGCCGCCAGCACCCTGGGGTTGTCGAAGCTCGAGCGCTTCAGCCACTGGCCGGTGGCGTCGTTGCCCACGATGAGACTGACGCTGTGGTCGCCGCGCTTCTCGCCGTCCCGGTACAGGCCGAGCTTCCTGCGCAGCAGCCGGATGTCCTCGTCCTTGCCGGTGAGGAACTGCCAGCCCGGTCCGGCGTTGAACTTGGCCGCGTAGGCCTTGAGTGCCGCGGGGGTGTCCCGTGCGGAATCGATGGTGATGGAGTACATGAAGACATCGCGGCCCACGCGATCCCCCAGCGCCTCCTGCACCTGGCGCAGCTTCGCCGTCTCCAGGGGACACGCGTCCTGGCAACTCCCGTATATGAAATTGATCAGCACCACCCGGTCCCGCACCAGGTCTTCGTAGAAGCGCAGCGATTGTCCGTCCTGGTTCACCAGCACAATGCTCGGGAAATAGTCCGCGCCCCAGGGCGAGCCCGGCGGCGCCGCCTCGACCCGGCCGCCCGCCGCGGCCGCCGCCCACAGGAACAGCACCAGCATCGCGCGCCGCAATCCGCCCTCGTCCGCTTTCATCATTCGGGTCTCCTTGTCCGATCCGGGGCGGGGCAGGGCGGTCCCTCGCGGCGCGAGCGCCCGCCCTGCCGCTCATCGCTCAAAGCGGGGCGTCGGCCACGCCGCCGTTCGCTGACTTCACGCACAGCCGCGGCGCCGGGCCAAGGTTGCGCGCCGCGAACGACCAGCGGCCGTTCCTGCCGCTGACCGGCGCGGTGCCGAGGCTCACGCCGGTGCAGGCCGTCGCCGAGGCGTTCAACGCCCCCGCGAACACCTCCACCGTGGGGGCGAAGGCGTTGTTGAGCCGGCTCACCGTTCCGCTCGAGTTCAGGCCTCCATTGCGGTTCCGGTTGGCCGTTGCGATCGTGACCACGTCCGTCACCGGGTTCGGCGCCACCGTCATGGCGACGTTCGCGGGCCCCGAACTGCCGCCCGCGTTGGAGGCCGTATAGGTGAAGCTGTCGGCCCCCACATATCCGGCCGCCGGCGTGTAGGTCACTTCCCCGGCTCCCGGGCTGTTGGCGACCGCCGTGCCGTGCAGCGGTGGCGCGACAATGGTCACGGTGCAGGGCGGGCAGTTGGTGTCGTTGGCGATGACATTGATGCCGGTCACCGTCCCGGCCACCGTCGTCGCCGCGTCGTTCACGGCCACCGGGGCCGGCGGCAGCGCGGCGGGCACCACCGTCAGCGCCACGCTGGCGGGATTCGACACCCGGGTTCCGGTGGTGGTGTCGCGCACCGTGTAGGTAAAGCTGTCCGTGCCGGCGAAGCCCGCCGCCGGCGCGTAAGTCACCGTGCCGTCGGCATTGCGCGTCGCGGTGCCGTTAGCGGGCGGCGTGCCGATGAGCAGCGACGCGGGGTCACAGGCCCCGACGCAACTGTCGTTGTCCAGCACCGCCACCCTCAGCGGGACGTCCTGCCGGGTGCTGGCGGTGTCGTTCGCCGCCAGCGGCGCGGCAACATTCGCGAGGAAGTCCGTGGCCAGGCCGCTCTTGTAGGTGGGGACGTCCGTGGTGTTGGTGGCGACGTAGGTCACGCCGTCCCAGGACGGGAAGGGCGACTGGATCGGAACCAGTTGCCCGGGATTCTGGCTGTCCCAGCGCAGCAGCATGGCGGTGTCCTCATGCTGGGTGTTGTGGCAGTGCTCGACATAGGTGCCCTGGAACTCGCGCACCCGCATGGCAACCGTGACACGGTCGGTGCTGTCCGGCAGCGGGCCGATGCGATACACGTCCTTGCGCGCCCAGCGCTCCCAGAGCGGCGGCGCGACACCCCCGCGCTGCAGGATCTGGCCTTCCTCGAAGTGGATGTGAACCGGATGGCTCCAGCCCTCCCCGCCGTTGATGATGTGCCAGATCTCCACGCTGCCGCGCTCCGGCGCCGCGGACAGCCGGTTCACCAGGCCTTCCACGTCGGTGGCGTTGAAGGCGTCGCCGCCGTCGGTGCGGATGGTCCACGGCTTCTGGTCCGTGCCGCCGCTGCGGCCGAACTCGAAGGTCCGCTCCTTCGCGTTGGCGAGTTCCTCGGCGGTGAACCCCGGCAGCGGAACCATCTTTTTCCCGCCGGGCTCGTAATCGGCCGGATTCATGCTGAGGTCCGATTGCCCGGCCTGCATGGCGCGCACCCGGAACTCCATGAATTTGCCGACCGCCGGATCGCAGCTCTCGGGGCAGCCGCCCGCGGAGTAGGCGCCGCTCAGCACCTGGGCCAGGGGAATCGCCTGCTTCGGGCCCTTGCCGTCATCGTGCTCCAGCAGGTTGACGAAGTAGAGCCGGTCGCCTTCCCTGAACCGGCTGAAGTCCACGATGATGTCATAGCGCTCGGCGATGGCCTGCTCCGGCAGCCCCTCCGGCGACTGCACGTTCGGGAAACGGATGGCATGCTCCATGAGATTGCCGTCGTTGGCGATCAGGTGGAACGGCACCTGCGCGCCGGTCTGATCCACCAGGGCGATCTTGAAGTAGCGCGACACGCTGCCGTTCAGGATGCGGAACCGGTACTTGCGCGCGCGCACGTCCATGTATGGCTTGTAGAGGAAGTTGACGACTAAGACGTCCCCGAGGAAGCCGTCGGTGTTGAAGACATTGAAGAACAACTGGCCCTGCGCGTCGAAGGCCTTGTCCGCCACCAGCAGGTTGACGTCGTAGTCGCGGTTGCCCCAGTCGAGGCCGGAGCCGCTGGGAAGGCACAGGTTCACGTTGGCCGAGTCCGCGTAGTGGCATCCGTATCCGGGCCTGTCGGCACTGCCCGCCGCTTCCTGCGGCGTCGCGGGCTCGCGGCCACGGTCCAGGGCGCTGTAGTAATTCATCATCGCCGCATTGCCCTTGTAGACGTTCTGGGCCGTGTAATCGACCATGTGGTCGTGGAACCAGTGGGTGCTCATGGTTTCCCGCCAGTCACCGCGAACGGTCCTGATACCGCCCTGGCCGTCCGGCGCGCCGGCCCTGGGATCCGTCGCCGCCGTGTTCACGCTGTCATGCCCGGCCAGGACCATGGGCCAGCGGTAGTCGTAGAACTGGCCCGGAAAGAAGTAGGCCCCGGCGAACCCGTCGCTCTCGCCGGGGTTGTGGCCGTTGTGCTCGTGGGTCGAGAGCGTGTGCTTCCCAAAACCGCGGTTTGCCGCTTCGGAGACCGGCAGCGCGTTGTAGTGGCGCAGCAGCACCGGGGTCCCGTAGGTCGCCAGCAGCAGCTTCGGCGGCAGCGTCCCGTCGAAGGTCCAGAGCGACAGCGGATCCTGGACCGGCATCAGCGGATGGAAGCGTATTGCAATGCCCCGCGTGGTGCCGTCGAAGGCCGGGAGGGGAACGCCGAGGGCAGCCGCGGTCTCCGGTCCAACGGTGTTGTGGTAGAGCCCGCCGGGAGCGAACTCGCCCACGCTGTAACTGTGCCGCTGGAGCGCATCGCGAATCCCGCCGTTGCTGCGCGCCCCCGCCTGGGCGGTCTGGAAGTAAGCCTGGGGGGGAAACTCCTCCCAGCGCTGGTGCGCGAAGTTCTCTCCCGGCGGACGCCCTTCGAGAACCCCGGTCAGCGGCCGTCCCAGGCAGCCGCTGATGGTGCCGGCCCAGGGACTGCCGTCCCCGGTGTTGGCCTGCCTCGTGGGGGCCGGGGAAAGCGGCTGGCTGAGGAAGGTGTCCAGGGAAGTCGAGTAAGCCTCCGGAAACGAAGGTCCGTCGCAGCCCAGGGGATCCGGCAGCAGGTGCTCCGGCGCGGCATCCGGAAGCGGCCGCAGACCAAACTCCTCGAAGCGCAGCATCCGCTGGCTAAACGGCTGGGCGCCGAACAGCGGGCTGGGAGCGGCGCCGGTGGGGATGTCGAACCTTGCGGAAGCCGGGCCGCCCGCGGCCATGAGCGTGCCGGCCAGCGCGGCCATCACGAGCGCCGGTTTCCCCCGCCCGCCCGAACGATGCCCGTCGGTTGAGAATTCCTGCCGTGGGGTGGTGGTTCCCCGGGGCCGAAGTCCAAGGTGCCCCGGTTCAGGATGAATGCCTTCGCCTGAAGGGCGCGCGCGGCATTTGGGCGTCATGCAACATGTTTTCATTTTCGTCTCCGTTCATGCTTTCGTTTGCCCGGCAGGATCCGGGGGGCCATACGCCCGGCAAACTCCTGGCCGGACCCAGGCCCGTTGACCCCTCCGAGGACACGTGCGGCGCACGGCAGACCATGGCCGGGATGATTCCCCGGACGCATCGGGTACCGTCCACCGGTTCCCCGGGGTGGGCTTCTGTTTCGGGCTTGCAAACGAAGCCCCGGAGTTGCTCCCGCAAACGCCTTTTCTTGGTCTGCGTTCCCTTGGCGATCTTGCGTCGGTGCAAGCGCAATATTTTTTCTGAGTCGCTGGCAGCCACTCCTCAATGCAGCAGCTTCCGTGCCCGACAAACCTCCCAAAACAATGGAATCGGGCAAACCCTGGCATGGGATTGATTTGGTTCGACTTGGTTGAACTATTACATGTTTGTAATCAATTACTTATTGTAATGTTCAACCCAATACTGGGGAAATTTACTCAACCATTTCGCAAATTTCCCCAGCCCGATCCCCACCGCGCCGCAACAACCAACCGCGATTCGTGACGGGCCGAGGCGTTCCCCGGCGATGCGGGAACAATGACCAGACCGGAAAGGGTTTGCGCCGCCGAACGCGGGATCGAGGGGGAAGCGGAAACGATGAGACACCGCCCGTCCGCTTGAGCGACGCGCGGGGCCGGAGGAAGAGATGAATGCGGAGTCCCGAGAAGGCGCCGTTCCGGGCGGGTCCGGCCAGGGCGCCCGCCGGATGCCCTCAACTACACGACGGCTCGATTCCCCCGCCTACAACGCCTGCTCGA
>DASTHR010000359.1:0-3362 GCA_035718105.1 Burkholderiales bacterium | reverse complement strand
GGGACCTGTACACGCCGCCGAAGCCCGCGGTGACCGGCCTCAAGGTTCTCAGGGAGTACCCGCTCGCCGAGCTGGTGCCCTTTATCGACTGGACGCCGTTCTTCCAGACCTGGGAGCTGCGCGGGCGCTACCCCGCGATCCTGGAGGACAAGGAGGTGGGTGAGACTGCCCGCCACCTGTTCGCCGACGCCCGGGCCATGCTGAAGAAGGTCGTGGAGGAGAAATGGCTCACCGCCTGCGGCGTGCTCGGGCTGCTCCCCGCCAACTCGGTGAACGGCGACGACATCGAGATCTACGATGCCTCGCGCCGCCGCGTCCTCATGACCTGGCACAACCTGCGCCAGCAGAACGCCAAGCCGGATGGCCGCCCCAATCTCTGTCTCGCCGATTTCATCGCCCCGAAGGAGAGCGGTGTCGAGGACTGGATTGGCGCCTTCGCCGTCACCGCCGGCATCGGCACCGAAGAGCGGGTGAAGGCCTTCGAGGCCGCCCATGACGATTACAGCGCCATCCTGCTGAAAGCGCTGGCCGACCGCCTGGCCGAGGCCTTCGCCGAGCACCTGCACTGGCGGGTGCGGCGCGATTTCTGGGGCTATGCGCCGGACGAGGACGCCGCCAACGAGCGCCTGGTCCGCGAGGAGTACCGCGGCATCCGCCCCGCGCCCGGTTATCCCGCCTGCCCCGACCACACCGAGAAAGGGCCGCTGTTCGAAGTGCTCAACGCCCCCGAGAACGCCGGAATGAGCGTCACCGAGTCCTTCGCCATGTGGCCCGCGGCTGCGGTATCAGGCTTCTACTTTTCCCACCCCGACTCGCAGTACTTCGCCGTCGGCAAGGTGGACCGCGACCAGGTCGAGGACTACGCGCGGCGCAAGGGTTGGACTCTGGAGCAGGCGGAGAAGTGGCTCGCGCCGGTATTGGGGTATGAGCGCTGATTGTCCAGGGCCACCACTGGGTTACGATAGCTGGAGCTAGGGAGATAAGCATGCCTGAACCCGCCAATTCCAACATGGCCGTCTTCTGCGACTTCGAGAACATCGCGATCGGAGCCCGGGAGGCGCGTTACCAGAAGTTCGACATCAAGCGCGTGCTGGAGCGCCTGCTGCTCAAGGGCACGATCATCGTGAAGAAGGCCTACTGCGACTGGGAGCGCTACAAGGAGTTCAAGGCGGCGATGCACGAGGCCGCCTTCGAGTTGATCGAGATCCCGCACATACGCCAGTCGGGCAAGAACTCCGCCGACATCCGCATGGTGGTGGACGCGCTGGACCTGTGCTACACCAAGCCCCACGTGGACACCTTCGTGCTGATCAGCGGCGACTCGGATTTCTCGCCCCTGGTGTCGAAGCTGCGGGAGAACAACAAGACGGTGGTGGGCCTGGGGGTGAAGGAGTCCACCTCGGACCTTTTCATCTCCAACTGCGACGAGTTCATCTACTACGACGATCTGGTGCGGGAGAAGGAGAAGAAGACCCGCACACGCAAGAAGGCGGAGCCCAGGGCCGCCGCCGAGAAGGCGGAAAAGCCGCGCAAGAAATCCGCCGAAGAGAAGGTCGAGGAGGCGCTGGACCTGGTGCTGGAAACCGTGGAGGCGCTGTTCGCCGAGCGTGGCGAGCAGGAAAAGATCTGGGGCTCGATGGTGAAGCAGGCCCTGAAGCGGCGGCGCCCCGGTTTCAACGAGACCTACTATGGGTTCAGTTCGTTCTCGAAGTTGCTGGACGACGCGGCTGCCCGCGGCCTGCTCAAGATGGAACCGGACGAGAAGTCGGGCGGCGCCATCATCAAGAGTTTCAATCCGGATTACTGAACTGCTCGTAGTTCGAGCAGGTGGGGCAAGCTTCGGGGGAAATGCCCCGGCGGCTGGGTGCTATGACCCGGTTCCGCCGCCCGCAGGACCCGCCATCGCGCTCTGGCTTCCATGAGGAAGATCAATTCGATCAGTGAGTTGATCTCCATCTGGTTCGGGCGGATGGCGCTGGCACGATACCTGCCTATAGTGAGCGTGCATCCCTGGAAACAGGGGTGTACGCGCTTGAAACACCTCTCCGTTCGGCGCTTACTGGGGCCGCAGCGCAACGCTGCGGCCTTTTTCTTTCTCCGGGGTTGCCCAGCGTCTGGGGTAACATCGCCCGGCCATGCCCCGTGTCCTGTTGTTCAACAAGCCCTACGGCGTCATCAGCCAGTTCAGTTCCACCGGCCTGCATCCCACGCTCAAGGACTACATCCCGCTGCCGGATTTCTACCCGGCCGGGCGGCTTGACACGGATAGCGAGGGGCTGCTGGTGCTCACCGATGACGGCCGGCTGCAGCGGCGCATCAGCGATCCGCGCCACAAGTGGCCGAAAGTGTACTGGGCGCAGGTGGAGGGCTCGCCGGACGAGCCGGCGCTGGCCCGATTGCGCGCCGGCGTGGACTTGGGCGATACGCGCACCGCGCCGGCCCAGGCGCGGCTGATTCCGGAGCCGGCGATGCTCTGGCCGCGGACGCCGCCGATCCGCTCACGGCGCTTCATACCCACGGCCTGGATCGAGCTCACGCTGCGCGAGGGCAAGTACCGTCAAGTGCGGCGCATGACCGCGGCGGCGGGTTTCCCCACGCTTCGTCTGATCCGTTGGGCAGTCGGGCCGTTCACGCTGGAAGGGCTGGCGCCAGGTGCTTGGCGGCTGGCTGAATACCACGAACCGCAGGACCGCCTGCCGCAGCCAACCCGCCGCTTCGCGCCCGTCGCGAAAGCCTGACGGTTCCCCGGGGGGCGTCCGAACGGCTCCCCCGGGCCCTCATTGGGCGGGGCAAATCCCCCATCCGGTGCGGGATAAGACCAGTATTTCCTCACCGCGACCCCTGTCGCCAGATCCCGACACTTCCCTCAAAGAATCATAGAGTTCAACCGGTTGTGATTTTTCAGGCGGGCTGGCACGGTCGTTGCGAAAGAAGAGGACGTAACCCCCGGCGGACAGACCTGTCGGAGCGGTGCCGGGCGCAGAGCAGCCCGTAACGGACCCTGAACAAGGAGCGTGAACATGAAGTACGCGACGAAAACTCTTTATGCCGCGATCGCGGTGGTGTGCGGACTGAGCGCGGCTACCGCGATGGCGCGGGAATTCGAAGTGGAGGTCCACAAGGGCAACCCCACTGAACTGGTGCATGGCGGCGGCCGCGGCATCGTGAGCGCGGGCGGTATGCGGGTCGAGCATGGCGCCGAAGTCGAAGTCCACAAGGGTGGCGGCGGGGAACTGGTGCATCGCCAGGGCGGCCGCGGATCGGGCTCCGGCATCGTCAACGCCGCCGGCACCCGTGTCTCGGGCGGTGGTCACGGCCGCGGGCATGGACTGGAAACCGAGGTGCACCGCGGCGGGCGGGGC
>DASTHR010000358.1:0-5684 GCA_035718105.1 Burkholderiales bacterium | reverse complement strand
GCAGGGCGGCGGCGGCCAGCAGCATGCCCGGCTGGCAGTAGCCGCTCTGGGGGACCTGCAGGTCGAGCCAGGCCTTCTGCAGCGGGCCCGGCGGCAGGCCCTCGATGGTGAGCACCTTGCGCGCGCCCACCGCGGAGACCGGCACCGCGCAGGAATAGGCGGCCTTCCCGTCGAGATGCACCAGGCAGGCGCCGCACTGGGCGATGCCGCAGCCGTACTTGGTGCCGGTGAGCCCCAGCAGGTCCCGCAGCACCCACAGCAGGGGCATGTCGGGCTCCACGTCGACGTCGTGGTTCTTGCCGTTGATGTTGAGCGTCGCCATGGGATCTCCTCAGGATGCAGAAACGGTTCCGGAATTCTAGGACAGGAGGATGGCGCTGCCGACCGCGCCGCCTCAGGGGGCTTGGCCCAGGGCGCCGATCTCCCGCAGGTAGCGCCGCGCCCCGGGGTGCAGCAGCGCGGGGTCGGCCACCTCCGCGGTGTGGGCGGCCGTGCTGTCCCGGGCCTGGGGCAGGCGCGACGCCAGCTCGGCCTCGCCCCGGTGCAGCGCCCGAGCGAGGCGGTAAGCGGTTTCATCCGGGAGATCCCGCCGGCTGAGGATCAGGCTCCACGAACCCACCGATTGCATCGCCGCCTCCTGGCCGGGATAGCTGCCCGGGGCGACGGTGAGGGGCCTGAGGAAGGGGTGCTTTGCCCGGACGCGCCCGATCTCGTCAGGCGTGGGGACGATGAAGCGGCCGCCGCCGGGGCCGCGCAGCACCTCCAGGAATCCCGGCCAGCCGCTGCCGCCGCCCCACAGCGCCGCCACCTTGCCCTCCCGCAGCAGCGCCGGCCCGTCGCCGGCGCGGTCCAGGTACACCGCCTTGAAGTCGCGGTCCATGTCCAGGCCCAGGCCGTCCAGCAGGTAACGGGCGAGGATCACCAGCCCGGACCCACGGGCCCCGAAGGCCACCGCCTCGCCGCGCAGATCGGCAACGCTCCGGTGCGGGCTCTCGGCGCGGACCATGAACAGTCCGGGCGTCGGGTACATGGCGTACAGGATACGCAGATCCGCCTTGGGGCGGCCGATGCCATTCATTGCCTCGTGGGCGGCCTCGCCCTGCACCAGGGCGAGGTCGAGCCGTCCGGCTTCCAGCAGCGGTATGTTCTCGGCGCTTCCGGCGGTATTGCGGGGTTCAATCTCGAGTCCGGGATCCATTCCTGCGACCGTTTTGCTCAAGGCCTCGCCGTAGGCGACGAAGCCGCCGCCGGCAGTGGCGGTGCCCAGGGTGACGCTGAGCCTGTCCTGCGCGGAGGCGCCCGCGGCGGCCAGCAGGGCGGTCACCACAAGGGCCATGCACAGACGCCGATTCATGCCTTTGTTTACCCCGCGGTCGAGCGAAGGCCCTAGTTTGCCGTCCCGCTTCCCCCTCCGGGAACCAGTATCCCGGCACCGGAGTGGTGCGAGGCGGTGCTGCGACGCACCATCAAGGTGACGCATTTGAGCCTGTCCAAGGCGCTTGCCGGATCGCCCCACTTTCCAGGATTCGCTTGGTTAGCCAGAGCCTTGGCGCGGTGTTTCGGGTTCGGGCCCGTTCCTTGCTCGGATAAGGGCGAGGGCGGAACCTAGACCAAGCGCCCGAACTGACCAGAGGAAGGGAGTCCAGCAACAACGAGTGCCGTTTGCCGATTGCGGTGAGACATGAGCGGGAGGTGGTCATGAACGAACTTTTCTCGATACTGATGTCCTGGGCGGTGCTGCTCTCCGGGCTTCCCGCTCCCGCAACCATGCCCGAAATGGTCCAGGTGCCCCATGCCTACCTGGTGAAGGCCGCGTGCAATGGCCAGGAGTGCAAGGTCATGGGCTGGTTCCCTCCCGGCAACACCATCTTCCTCGACGAGCGCCTCGATCCCGAGGACAGCCTGTACGCCGCCTCGGTGGTGGTCCACGAAATGGTGCACTACCTCCAGCAAGAAGCCCGGGGCGGCAAGGGCTTCGTGGATTGCGAGTCCACCATCCAGCTCGAGCGCGAGGCCTACCAGGCGCAGCGCGACTTCCTGCTGCGCTACGGCGTGTACCAGCCCGTGGGGGTGAGCCTGCACCACGTGGGCTGCGAGCTCACCGCCCAGGCCCCTCCCGATTAGGGGGTGCTGGCACTCGGCGCCGCGCCCTGCTAGCAACACGGATGCGGACAAGCATGCTAGAAATTTTTCACTGGCTTGCAGATGGAGGGCCCATGAAGTCGTTCCTGGAAATCATCGAGGATCAACTGGTGGCGAACCGCCTGCCCCTCGCGGGCGTCACGGTGGCCGCGACACCCCATGCCAACACACCGGTGGTGCTGAACCTTCACTGGCACGGATTCGTCGAGGTGAAGCTGGCTGCGGAGGGCGAGACCGTCGCCTACCAGTCGGTGCCCACGTCTGCACTGCAGGTGAACCGGCGTTGGGACGACATCATGGACCTTGAACTCGACGCCCTGGAAACCGCCTGGGAGCTGGGAGCGTGGGACCTGCGGCGCCGGGAGGCGCGGCCCTGCGGGCGGCCCGGCGCCCCGCAGCAGGAATGGATGGAGTGCATGACCGCCTTCGGCGCGGCGCCCTATTCGATTGACGGCGAGCCGCCGGTGGTGGCGGAGGTGCCCGACGCGGAGGACCTGATCGGCGCCGCCTCCCGCGCGGGATACCTGTGCTGGCAGTTCCGGCCCGTGTGGAACGGGTTATGGAAGGACGTGGCCGGGGACGACACCCTGGAGAAGGGCGGCTATCGCAACCCCTCCTGTCCGGTGATGGCCCGGTCCTACGAGCCCGGGCGATCCAGAACCCTCGTCTATCAGTTGGGACGCATGCAGGCCCTGGACTCCTGATAGCGGCAGGCACGGGGCCGGGGTAAGCATGCCACCCGTGCGCCCCGCCGCCGCGTTTTCCCTGTTCCTGGCGCTGCTGCTGCTTTCGGCGGCGGCCTGCGCCGGCGAGCGCTTCGATCACGGCCTGCTCTGGCGTGTGGACGTTCCTGGCGTGGCGCCCAGCTACCTGTTCGGTACCCTGCATGCGGACGACGACCGGGTTGTAAAGCTTTCGCCGCCGGTGCGCCGCGCCCTCCAGCGAGCGCACACCGTGGCGCTGGAGGCGATCAACGACCCGGATTCGGCGCGGCGCTACCGGGCCGCCATGGTCGGCAGCGAGGTCCGGCTGCCATCGCTGCTGGGGGATGATTACCCGCGGGTGGAGGCGCTGCTGCGTGAGAGCGGCGTCCCCCACGACGTCGCGCCGCGCCTCAAGCCCTGGGCGGCGCTCATCGTCCTGCTTCAGCCGCGCGGCACCACGGGCCTGACTCTGGACAATCTGATTTCGTTCGAAGCCTCGAGGCGGGAAAAGCGCGTCCTGCAGCTCGAAACGGTGGAGGAGCAGATCGAGGCCCTGGACGGCATGGCGGCGGAGGTGCAGTTGGCGCTGCTGCGCGACGTGCAGGAGCGCTTCGAGGAAATCCAGGCTGCGGTGTATCCCGTCATCAACGCCTATCTTGCGGGTGACCTTGCCGGCCAGTTCCGCATCAACGCCGAGACCATGGACCAGGGCCCTGACGGGGCAGTGTTCCTGGAGCGGCTGCTTTACCTCCGCAGCGAGCGCTTTGCCGCGCGCCTGGCGCCGCTGCTGCGGCAGGGAGGCGCCTTCGCCGCATTCGGCGCACTGCACCTGTATGGCGCGCGCGGCGTGCCGGCGCTGCTGGAGCGGCAGGGGTTTCGCGTCACACGGGTCCGCTGAGGGCGCCAGTGCCGGCGGGGGAAGCGCATTCCCTCAGAAACCGCCCGATGAAGCCGTCCACCGCATCTCGCCCTTCGATAATGCCGAGATGGCCTTCGCAGAGGATGTCCGCGCGCGCGTCCAGCAGCCGCCGCAGCGAGGCCAGGTAGTCCTCGCGGTTGGAGAGCAGCGCCGGATGCAGGGGGCCGTGGACGTCCTGGGCGAACAGCACCCGCTTTCCTCCGGACTCCACCATGTAGGCCACGGAGCCCGGGGAGTGGCCGGGGATGTGCAGCGCGGTGATCGGGCGCGAGCCGAGCAGGATCTCCTCCCGCGAGCGGGTCAGCCGTCGGTCCACCGGGCACGGGACCATGGTGCCCAGGTACCAGCGTGCCGCGGTGATGTCGTTGTTGCCATCCTCGACGAACACCGCCTCCAGGGCGTGGACCACCACCCGGCAGCCGAGCCGCTTGCGCAGCTCCGCGGCGCCGCCGGCGTGGTCGTAGTGGCAGTGGGTGAGCAGCAGGAAATCAATGCTGCCCGGGCTGACGCCCGCGGCCTCAATGTTGGCCAGCAGCATGTCGGTGGCGAGTCCGCAGCCGGCGTCGATGAGTGCCGCGCGGCCTTCGGTGGCGACCAGGTAGACGAGCGAGTCCTGGGCCGCCGTGAAACCGGGGCCGCCGACCTGGCAGATCTCGTCGGTGATGGGAAGCGCGTGCGGGCCCATGGAAGGGCGCTCCTCGGTCTTGGGGGGTTTTTGTTGTTGGTCTGGTTCTGCCGGAAGCAGGTGCTCCCGGTCGCCGGCCGGCGTCACAGCGTGCTGCTGCAAGGCCACTATACCCTAAACCATTCAGGGACAAGAAGGGCCTGGCATCCGGGGGGCGGAGACTTCGGGCGTATCATGCGGGGAGCGGCAGTCCGGTCAGGCGGCGGGCGGGCCCACGGTAGCGGAGGACAGCATGGAATCGAACCAAGTTGCAGTGGTGGTGGGTGCCGGGCCGGGGCTGGTCTGCGCTCTGGGGCGGCGCTTTGCCCGCGCCGAGATGCATGTGGCGCTGGCGGCCCGCGATGCGTCGAGGCTGGAAACCATGGCCATCGAATGCTCGGGGATCGGGCACCGCGGTCGCGCCTACTCGTGCGACGCCACGGACGAAGCCGCCGTGGAGGCCTTGTTCCGTGCGATTGGCCAGGACCTGGGTGAGCCGGACCTGGTGGTTTACAACGCCGGGGCCTTCGTGCAGCGGAGCGTTCTCGATACCAGCGCCGAGGAGTTCGAGCGCTGCTGGCGGGTGGGCTGCCTGGGGGGCTTTCTGGCGGGGCGGGCCGCGGCGCGCAGCATGCTTGCGCGGGGCCGGGGCGGCACCATCATTTTCACCGGGGCCACCGCCAGCCTGCGGGGCAGCGCAGGTTTCCACAATCTGGCCGTGGGAAAGTTCGGGCTGCGCGCGCTCGCCCAGAGCATGGCGCGGGAGCTCCAGCCGCGGGGCATCCACGTCGCCCACGTCGTGCTCGATGGGCGCATCCGCCAACCCGACGTGGTGGAGAAGGGCGGGGGCCATCCCGGCGGCGACCTCCTCGAGCCGGAGGCGATCGCCGATGCCTATTACCAGCTCCACCTCCAGTCGCGCAGCGCCTGGACCCTGGAACTGGACCTCCGGCCCTGGGTGGAGAAGTTCTGACCGCCGTAGCGATTGCGGTCAGACGCAACCGGTGGGCTTGGGCATGCCCGCGTAACGCGCCCCCTGCTTGGCGGGGCCGTAGGGGAAGAGGGTGAAAAGGTATTTCTTGTCAGCGGCGGCGTCCCCGACTTCCTCCTTCAGGACCTTCTGCAGGATGCGCAGATTGGGGGCGGTGCCGTACTCGGCGTAGTAATCCCGGATGACGTTGAGAATCTTCCAGTGCGCTTCGGTGAGCGCCAGGTTGTCCTTGTCCGCGAGGTAGCGGGCGACGTCCTCGGACCA
>DASTHR010000357.1:0-6276 GCA_035718105.1 Burkholderiales bacterium | reverse complement strand
GATCATCTCCTTCTGCACATCGAGCGGCAGGTCGATCAGCACCGGGCCGGGCCGACCCGAGCGCATGATCTGGAACGCCTGGCGGAAAGCCCAGGGCACCTGCGCCGCTTCCATGACCGTGACCGACCATTTGGTCACCGGCTTGGCGATGGCCGCTATGTCGATGGCCTGGAAATCCTCCTTGTGCAGTTTCGCCTTCGGCGCCTGCCCGGTGATGCAGAGGATGGGGATGCTGTCCGCCATGGCGGAATAGAGTCCCGTGATCATGTCGGTGCCCGCGGGACCGGAGGTGCCGATGTTGACCCCGATCTTGCCGTCCGCGGCCCGGGTGTAGCCCTCGGCCGCATGGGCGCCGCCCTCCTCGTGGCGCACCAGCACGTGCCTGATGGCGCTCTGGCGGAGCGCGTCGTACAGGGGCAGGATCGCCGCCCCCGGAATTCCGAACACCAGATCCACGCCCTCGCTCTGGAGGACCCGCACCGCCGCTTCCGCCGCCGTCATCCTGGCCATTTCCCGTCTCCTTGGTTGCACGTTTCCGACAATCCAGACTAAACCGCCCGGGAATATAAGTCAATCAGTTTTGGAAATGGTTTCCATAAAGCGGAATTTATCGTAACTGGAGCGGCGGCACGCTCCATTACCATGATTTAAGTGTAGTTTTTTGCGGCGCAAAACAGAATGATGCCGCCACAGAAACATTCGCTCGAACCCTTTTGGGTATAAGTGGAAATTGTTTTCATCATTGCTGCTGCGCGGCAACAAGCGTGTATAATCAGCCCACTGACCGGAGGGAGAACAGGCGATGGCGAGAAGAACGGGCACGGCCGCCACAGCGCGGGTGAAGCGGGGCGGGGGCACTAGGCCGGCGCCGGCGGCCCGGGACAAGTCCGCCGGCGCGGTACAAAGCCTCACCCGCGGCCTGCAACTGCTGCAGCGTCTCGGGGAGGCGGAGGGCGGCGTCATGCTCACCGACCTGGCCCAGACCGTGGGCCTGCCCAATTCCACCACCCACCGCCTGCTCACCACTCTGGAGGCCATGGGCTTCGCGCGCCAGACACCCGACCTGGGGCTGTGGCAGGTGGGGGTGGAGGCTTTCCGCGCGGGCAACGCCTTCCTGCGCAGCCGCGATGTCGTGGAGCAGGCGCGCCCCCACCTCTATCGCCTGATGGAAGAGGCCGGTGAAACCGCCAACCTGGCGCTGCTGCACGAGGGCCGCGCGGTGATGGTGTACCAGGTGGAATGCCGCGAGATGATGCGCATGATCGTGCGCATCGGCGGCGCCGTGCCGATGCACGCCTCGGGCGTGGGCAAGGCCATGCTGGCTGCCATGAGCGAGGACGAGGTGAAGGCGGTCCTGCACCGCCATGGCCTCGCCCGCCATACGCCGCACACCGTGGATTCTCCGGCGCGCCTTGCCGAGGAGATGGCCGCCACCCGCGAACGCGGCTTTTCCATCGACGACGAGGAGCATGCCATCGGCCTGCGCTGCGCCGCGGCGGCGATCCTGGACGAGGAAGGGCACCCCCTGGGGGCCATCTCCATCTCGGGGCCGGCGGCGCGCCTGTCGCGGGAGCGCCTGCTGGAGCTGGGCGCACGGGTGGCGCGGGAGGCCGCGAGCATCACCCGCGAGCTGGGTGGCCTGCCCCCTAAACGCCGGGCCTGAGCGAACCCTCCACGATCCGCAGCACCCGCCGGGTGCGGGCCGCCAGGTCCGGATCGTGGGTGACGATGGCCAGGCTGGTGCCCAGGCTGCGGTTGAGGGACAGCATCAGCTCGAACACGCCCTCGGCGGTGTGGGGATCCAGGTTGCCGGTGGGCTCGTCGGCCAGCACGCAGGCGGGCCGCGTCACCAGGGCCCGCGCCACCGCCGCCCGCTGGCGCTCGCCCCCCGAGAGCTCTCCCGGCATGTGGTGCAGGCGGTGGCCGAGGCCCACCTGCTCCAGCATCTCCCGCGCCCGCGCCAGGGCCTGCGCGCGGGGCAGGCGCCGGATCAGCAGCGGCATGGCGACGTTCTCCTCCGCCGTGAACTCCGGCAGCAGATGGTGGAACTGGTAGATGAACCCCAGAGACTCGTTGCGCAGCCGGCCGCGCTCGGCCTCCCCCACCGCGGACAGGTCCCGCCCCAACAGGGTGACGCTGCCTCCGGTGGGGGCATCCAGTCCGCCCAGCAGGTGCAGCAGGGTGCTCTTGCCCGATCCGGACACGCCGACGATGGCCACCATTTCCCCGGCGCCCACCTCGAAGTTGACGCCGTTGAGCACCGGCACCTCCACCCTGCCCTGGAAGTAGCTCTTCTTCAGCCCGCGGCAGGCGATCACCGGCTGCCCGCCAACTGCTGAGGGCTCGCCGCTACTCATAACGCAGCGCCTCCGCCGGGTTGATGCCCGCCGCCCGCAGGCTGGGATAGATGGTGGCGAGCAGGCTCAGCACCAGCGAAACCCCGGCGATGGTCAGGACGTCGCGCCACTGCAGGTCGGAGGGCAGGTCGCTGATGTAGTAAACCTCCTTCGAGAGGAACTGGACCTCGAACAGGCGCTCGATGGCCGGCACCACCACGTCCACGTTGAGCGCCAGGGCCACCCCGCCGGCGACGCCGATCAGGGTTCCCAGCACCCCGATCAACGAGCCCTGGATCATGAAGATCTTGAGGATGCTGCGGGGCGAGGCGCCCAGGGTGCGCAGGATGGCGATGTCCGCCTGCTTGTCCGTCACCGCCATCACCAGGGTGGAGACGATGTTGAACGCCGCCACCGCCACGATCAGGGTCAGGATGATGAACATCACGTTCTTCTCGATCTGGATGGCGCGGAAGAAGTTGGCGTGCTGGCGCGTCCAGTCGCTGACGAAGGCCGTGTCCGGCAGCTCCCGCAACAGTTCGCGGGAAACCTTGGGCGCAAGGAACAGGTCGCCGAGCTTGAGCCGCACGCCGGAGACGTCCTGCTCCAGGCGCAGCAGCTTCTGCGCGTCCTCGAGGTGGATGAGCGCGAGGCCGTGATCGTACTCGAACATCCCCACCTCGAAGATGCCCGCCACGGTGAACTGCTTGAGGCGCGGCAGCAGTCCCGCGGGCGTCACCTGCCCCTGGGGCGTTATCAGCACCACCTTCTCCCCCAGGCGCACGCCCAGGGCGCGGGCCAGTTCGCTCCCCAGCACGATGCCGAACCCCCCGGGCTCGAGGTCGTCGAGTTCCCCGGCGCGCATGTGCTGCGCGATCTCGGCCACCTTCGCCTCCTGGGCGGGCAGGATGCCGCGGATCAGCGCCCCCTGCACCCGGTGTTCGAAGGCCAGCATGGCCTGGCCCATGACGTAGGGCGCGGCGGCCACCACCTCGGGGTGGGCGCCGGCCAGATCCGCGATGGATTGCCAGTCCGGCAGGCGGTTCTGCAGGCCGGTGATCTGCACGTGGGAAGCCACGCCCAGGATGCGCGCCCGCAGCTCCTTCTGGAAGCCGTTCATCACCGAGAGCACCACGATCAGCGCCGCCACGCCCAGGGCGATGCCGATCATGGAGCTGGCGGAGATGAAGGAGATGAAGTGGTTGCGGCGCTTGGCGCGGGTATAGCGCAGGCCGATGAACAGTTCGTAGTAGTGCACGCCGGAGGTGCCGTCGGACGCTTCAGGATCGGTTGCCGAGCGCGAAGTCTAGCACGGCCCGTCGCAAACCCGCCGCGATTGACAAGCGCCGCGTGATCGCATTAGCTTACGTCGCATCCGCCGCTGCCAACCAGATCCGGGGCAATAGCGACATGGCCCGGGACTTGGGCCTTCCCGCATACGGAAGAGAAGCCGACGAGAGCGGACCGAGGTCGTGTGTCGCGCAGTTGCCGGGTTCCGGCCCGGCAGTGCACCCAAGTTGTTTCGCAACTTCACCGCCCGCGGCGGCGCATTGGCGTCCGGCTTGCGGCTGACCCCTGGAGATCACAGCATGACCAACTCGCGCAAATTTTCGTTTCTCACTTTGCTGCTTGCCGCGTTCCTTTGCCTGCTGGCACCGATCGCGGGGGCCGATCTGATTCCCACCGAAGACACCTTGCCGGACAGCCAGTCCCAGACCGAGCGCGACAAGGTACGCGCCTTCCTGGATCGCGCCACCGTCGCCGAGCGGCTGAAGGCGCTGGGGGTCGAGGACGGACTCATCAGGCCCCGCGTGGATTCGCTCACGGACGAGGAGGTGCGCGTGCTGGCGGCCCGCATCGACGCCCTTCCCGCCGGCGGCGCCATGAGCGACTACCAGCTGCTCATCGTCATTCTGCTGATCGCGATCCTGGTCGCCATCGTGGTCTGAGCGAGCACCCGTCGGGCTCCGCCCCGCCCGGGAGATCCATCGCCTCGCGGCCCCGCCTTCATTCGCCCAGGAGGTGCAGGACAATCTCCCGCCGGTGGGGCTCGTGCCGGTGCTCGTACAGATAGATGCCCTGCCAGGTCCCCAGCCCGGGCCGGCCCCCGCTCACCGGGATCGAAAGCTGGGTCTGGGTGAGCGCGGCGCGCACATGCGCCGGCATGTCGTCGGGGCCCTCCAGCACATGCTCGAACAGGGGATCGCCGTCGGGCACCAGCCGGGAGAAAAAGCGCTCGAGATCGCGGCGAACCTCGGGGTCGGCGTTCTCCTGCAGCAGCAGGCTGGCGGAAGTGTGGCGGCAGAACAGGGTGAGCAGGCCGTCGCGGATGCCGCTGGCGCGCACCCACTCCACCGTCCGGTCCGTGAACTCATAAAGTCCCCTGCCGCGGCAGGAAATCGCTAGGGTGTGTTGTGCCTGGCGCATGATGCGGGAAGTATAAATGAGCGCGGCGGACACCGTGCTAGACTGCACCCGCCATGCGCGCCTGCCTGCTGATACCCGACCTGTGGCCGCCTCCGGGCGTGGAGCAGGCGGCCCGCGGCCTGCGCCTGCCGGGCCTGGAACTTCTGCTCGGCAAGGGCTCGCTCGCCGCATCCGCGGGCGAAACGGTGGAGGACTGGCTGTTCCGCCACTTTGCCGTGGAGCGCAGCGGAGACTGGCCGGTGGCCGCGGTGACGCTTATCGCCGACGGCGGCATGCCCGGGCGCGATGTCTGGATGCGCGCCGACCCCGTGTCCCTGCGCGCCGACGGAGCCCGCCTGGTGCTGGGCGACAGCGCGCAGCTGCGCATCGCGCCGGAGGAGGCCGCGGCACTGACCGACGCCCTCAACCGCCATTTCCTCGACGACGGACTCGAGTTCCAGCCCCGGGCGCCCGGGCGCTGGTACCTGCGCCTGGAGGCGCGCCCGGCCATGTCCACGCGCTCGCCGGACGGGGCGGCGGGGCGGCACGTGAACGACTGGCTGCCGGCGGGCCCGGAGGCCCTGCGCTGGCACCGTCTGACAAACGAGGCGCAAATGCTGCTGCACCAGCACCCCGTGAACGAGGCGCGGGAAGAGCGCGGGGAGCCGCCCGTGAACAGCGTGTGGCTTTGGGGAGCGGGCGCCGCTCCGGACCGCGCCCGCGCATCCTTCACCGGGGTGTGGAGCAATCATCCACTGGCGCAGGGCCTGGCGCGCCTCGCCGGCATCGCTTCCGGTCCTCTGCCCTGTTCAGGGAACGAATGGCTGGCGGAGACGCGCCCGGGCGCGGACGTTCTGCTGGTGCTGGAAGACCTGCGGGGGGGCGGTCCGGGCGCCTGGCGCGAGGCCCTGCAGGCCTTGGAAAAATCCTGGTTCTCGCCGCTGGCGGAGGCGCTCCGCGCAAAACGGATCTCGCGCCTCGATCTGGCTTGCCCGGCGCCGGAGTGCTCCCGGACACTCACGGTGGAGGCGGGCGACTTCTGGAAGTTCTGGCGCGGCCCGAAGCCCCTCGCCTGAGGAGACTCAGTTGCCGGTGGTGGCCGGCGGCTCCCGCTTGGGACAGCCTTCCGGCCGCTCGGCGGGCTCCAGGGTGCAATAGCGGTTGATGTCACCCGCCGGCCGCTGCAGCAGGCAGGTGAAAGCGCTCGACGCCGCGGCAAAGGCCCAGAACATGAAGAAGCCCAGGGTGTAGATCACCAGCCGGTCGCCGCTGAACAGGTCCGCGTAGGGCAGGTCTGCGGGGTCGAACAGTGCGAAGAACACCCCCCACCCCATGCCGCCCACCACGAACGAGGGCCAGAGGATCCAGATCAGTCGCATTCCCATGGGCGGCGCGCCTCCTTTCGCTTACTTCTTCTCGTCCTCGCGCATCTTCTTCATGAACAGGGCGACGAAGAACGCCCCCATGCCGATCACGAAGGCGATGGTGAACAGGCTCATGAGCCCGATGTCGGATCCGAAAAGCAGGTTCCAGG
>DASTHR010000356.1:0-7882 GCA_035718105.1 Burkholderiales bacterium | reverse complement strand
CGACGGCCTCGCCACCGGCTCCACCATGATCTCCGCGCTGCACGCGCTGCGCGCCCGGGGCGCGGGCACGCTCGTGTGCGCGGTGCCGGTATCGCCGCCCGACACCCTGGAGGTGGTGCGCCAATACGCCGACGAGACGGTCTGCCTGCTGGCGCCGCCCCACTTCCAGGCCGTGGGCCAGTTCTACGCCGACTTCCCGCAGGTGGACGACGAGGAGGTCATCGCCATCCTGGGACAAAGCCGCGGGACGCTATAATGCGCGGCTGCGGCGCCGGGGCGGTGAGGAACATCTCTCCGGCCACCCTCCGGGCGCGGCAGCCGACATCGCCACGGTCGCGCGCGCGATTTTCCGAGGTTCCTTTGGGGAGAGGGCATTTCATGGATTGGGTCAGCGCGGGCGGTTTCCGGGACATCCTGTACGACAAGGCCGAGGGCATCGCCCGCATCACCATCAACCGGCCGGAGGTGCGCAACGCCTTCCGCCCGAAGACCGTCCAGGAACTGGGCGAGGCCTTTCACAAGGCCCATTTCGACCCCGAGGTGGGCGTGATCATCCTCACCGGGGCGGGCGGCGAGGCCTTCTGCTCCGGCGGCGACCAGCGGGTGCGGGGCGATGACGGCGGCTATCACGACGAAGGCGGCACCCCCCATCTCAACGTGCTGGACCTGCAGATGCAGATCCGGCGCCTGCCCAAGCCCGTGGTGGCCATGGTGGCGGGCTACGCCATCGGCGGCGGCCACGTGCTGCATCTGGTGTGCGACCTCAGCATCGCCGCCGACAACGCCCGCTTCGGCCAGACGGGGCCCCGCGTGGGCAGCTTCGACGCCGGCCTGGGCGCCGGGCTCATGGCTCGCACCGTGGGCATGAAGAAGGCGAAGGAAATCTGGTTCCTGTGCCGGCAGTACGACGCGCAACAGGCCCTGGAGATGGGGCTGGTCAACACCGTGGTGCCGCTGGCGGAGCTGGAGGCGGAGACGGTGCGCTGGTGCCGGGAGATGCTGCAGCTGAGCCCCACGGCGCTGAGGATGCTCAAGGCGGGTTTCAACGCCGACACCGACGGTCTCGCCGGAATCCAGGAACTCGCCGGCAACGCCACCGGTCTGTTTTACATGACCGAGGAAGGGCAGGAGGGGCGGGACGCATGGCTGCAGAAGCGGCGGCCGGATTTCCGCAAGTTCCGACGCCGTCCCTGATGGGACCCGAAGTTTCGCGCGCCCGCGCCTGGTGGCTGGCGGCCCGCCCGCGCACCCTCACCATTTCGGTGGCGCCGGTGCTGGTGGGCACCAGCCTCGCCTGGCTCGACACCGGCGCGCTGCATGTCGCCGCGGCGCTGGTGGCACTCGCCTGCGCCGTGCTGATCCAGATCGGCACCAACCTCCACAACGACGCCGGCGACTTCGAGCGCGGGGCCGACGGTCCGGGGCGCCTGGGCCCGCCCCGGGCCAGCGCCTCGGGCTGGCTGCGGGCGGGCGATGTGCGCCGCGCGGCGCTGGGCTGCTTCGCGGCGGCGGTGCTGCTGGGGCTCTATCTCGCCTGGCACGCGGGGTGGGGCATCTTCGCCCTCGGACTTGTCTCGGTGGCGGCGGGTGCCGCCTACACCGGCGGGCCGCGCCCCATTGCCTACGGCCCCTTCGGCGAATTTTTCGTGTGGCTGTTCTTCGGGCTGGCCGCGGTGCTCGGCACTTACTACATCCAGGCCTTCTCGTTTTCCTGGCGCGCCGTGGGCGCGGCCTCCCTGGTCGGCCTGCTGGCCGCCGCGGTGATCGTGGTCAACAACTACCGCGACCTCGACAGCGACCTCAGGGTGGGCAAGCGCACCCTGGCCGTGCGCATCGGGCGCCCGGCGAGCCGCGTCGAGTATGCGCTGCTGGTGCTGGCGCCGCTGCTGCTGGCGCCCGCGGTTTTCCTTGGCGCGCCGCGGGCCTGGGCCGGTGCCCTGCCCCTCGCGCTGCTGCCCTGGGGCGTGGCGCTGGTGCGCAGCCTGGGGGCCGAGCCCCCGGGACCCTGGCTCAACCGGCAACTGGCCCGCACCGCGCAGCTGCAGGCGGCCTTCGGCCTGATGCTGAGCCTGTCCGCGGTGTTCGCCGCCTGAATGGGCGTGAGGCAATGATTCTCCAGGAACTCGCCATCGAGCCATACCGGCTGTGGCTGCATTCCCCATGGCGCAGCGCCCGGGGCGAGCGGGAGTTCCGCGACGGCTGGCTGGTGCGCGCGCGGACCGCCGGCCTGGAGGGGTTCGGCGATTGCGCGCCGCTGCCCGCGGCCGGAACGGAGCCGCCGCAGGAATCCCTCGCCTGGCTGCAACGCCTGCGGGACGAAGCCCGCGGCCATCCCGTGGCAACCTGCCTGGAACTGCTGGACGGCCTGCCCTGTCCCCCGGCCGCGCGCTGCGCCCTGGAGACCGCGCTGCTCGATGTCGTGGCCCAGGCGGAGGGCGTGACGCTGGCGCGCCTGCTCGAGCCCGAAGCGGTGTCCGAGGTGGTGGCCAATGCCGCCGTGGGCGCGGCCGACCGCGGGCTGGTGGCGCGCTGCGGCGCGGCCCTGGACCGGGGGTTCAGCGTGTTCAAGGTAAAGGCGGGCATGCTGCCGGTGCGCGAGGAAGTGTCCTTCCTGCGGGAGGCCGCGGCGCTGCTGCCGGCGGGGGCGCGGCTGCGGATCGACCCCAATCGCGCCTGGAGCGCGGCCGACGCGCGGTTCGCCCTCGAGGCGCTGGCCGGGCTTGCGGTGGACTCGGTGGAGGAACCCCTGGCCCGGCCGAGCCTGGAGGCCCTCGCCGCCCTGCAGCGGGAGGTGCCGTTTGCCATCGCCATAGACGAGTCCCGGCATGAACTGGGGCTCGAGCGCATCCTCGCCGAGCGGCCGGTGCGGCGGCTGGTGCTGAAGCCGATCCTGCTCGGCGGCCCCCGGGCCACCCTGGAGGCGGCGCGGCGGGCGCGGGATGCGGGGATGGAATGGGTGATCACCACCACCGTGGATTCGGCGGTGGGATGCTGGGCCTCGGTTCACGTCGCGGCGGCGCTGCCGGGCGCCTGCGCTCACGGGCTCGCCACCTCCGAGTGGCTGGCCGAGGACGTGGCGGTTCCGCCGCGCCCCGTCGCGGGCCGAATCGCCCTGCCCGAGGCGCCGGGGCTGGGCCTGAGCCCGGTCGTTGTTCCCGCCGTGCCCATGGCTTAAACTGCCCGGGTCGTTTGCCCCCGACCGTGCATTGAGCTGCGGGGGAATTCCCGAACACGGTTCCCGTTCTCGACCCGCGGCCTTGACCCTCCTCGCCCACTGGATCGCCCGACAGGCGGCGCTGCGCGCGCCGGACCCCGCGCTCGCGCTGGGCGGCACCGAATTTTCCTATGGCGGGTTGCTGGACCTGGGCCGGCGCCTGGGCGCCGCGCTGGCGAATCGCGGCGTGCGCCCCGGACAGTGCGTGGCGATGGCGGGGGAGGGCTCCACGGGGCTTGCCCTGGCCGCGCTGGGCGCGTCCTTCGCCGGCGCGGCATTCTTTCCGCTGGATGCCCGGCTGCCGCAGGCGCGCCGCGACGCGCTGCTCGACGCGGCGGGCGCGGAGCACCGCCTCGGCGGATCGGATTTGGGTCCCGGGGGCCGGGCCGCCGGCGATGCCCCGGCGCCCGAACCCGCCCCGCGGAGCGTCGAGCTGCTGATCGCCAGCAGCGGCAGCGGCGGCGCGCCCCGGGCGGCGGTGCTCACGGCGCGCAACCTTGGCGCCTCGTCGGCCGCGTCCGCGGCCCGCGTGCCCCTGGCCGCGCGGGACTGCTGGATCGGCTGCCTGCCGCTGTTCCATGTCGGTGGCATGTCCCTGCTTTATCGCTGTGCCCGCGCCGGGGCCCGGCTGCGCCTGCACGAGGGCTTCGACGCGGCCCGGGTGCTGGAGGATCTCGGCGCGGGGGCGACCCATGTCTCGCTGGTGCCCGCCATGCTGGCGGCGCTGCTTGACGAGTCGGGGGGGGCGCCCCTGCCCTCCGCGGTGAAGTGCCTGCTGGTGGGCGGCGCGCCGCTCAGCGAACCCCTGGCGCGGCGCGCCCTGGGGGCCGGCTGGCCGGTGCATGTCACCTACGGCATGACCGAGACCGCCTCCCAGGTGGCTGCCGGGCGCCTCGACGGGGGCTGGCGCCCCGGATGGGTGGGCCAGCCGCTGCCCGGCGTGCGTGTGGACATCCATGGCGAGGGGCGGATCCGGATCCGGGGCGAGGTGGTGATGGCGGGCTACGCCGGCGCAGGGCGGCGGCCCGCGCGGGGTCCGGAACGGGGCGCCTTCATCTCCGGCGACCGCGGGCGCCTGGACGCCGACGGATCGCTGGTGGTGCTGGGCCGCGCCGACGCGGCGCTGGTGAGCGGCGGCGAGAACGTGGACCCCGAGGAAGTCGAGCCCCTGCTGGCGCAATGCCCGGGGGTGGAGGACGCGGCGCTGGGCGCGCGTCCGGATCCCGCCTGGGGCGACCGGCTGGTGGCCCTGGTGGTGGGAAGCGCCGAGCCCGCCGCCGTGGAGCGCTGGTGCCGCGAGCGGCTGCCGCCGCCGTGGCGGCCCCGCCGAGTTCTCAAGGTGGCGGCGCTGCCGCGCAACGCGATGCACAAGCTCGACCGCGCCCGGCTGCGCAGTCTCATCGCCGAACTGGAGGCGCGGGAGACACCGCCATGAGAGCGACGCTGATGCGCCGCCTGGCCGAGGCGCTGGGGGTGGCGTGCCGCGATTGCGGGCCCGGCGCGGCGCTGCTCAGCGTGACGGTGGCGGCCGACGGGCTGTCCTTCCCGGGATTGCCGGCCGGCGTCGGGCCCGTGACCTACTGGGCGCGCCCGGGATCGGGACTGCGGCTGCTGGGCAGCGGGCGCGCCGCCTGCGTCGAGGCCCGCGGCCCGGAGCGCTTCGCCGAGCTCGAGCGCGGCTTCGGCGAGCTGCGCGCCGGATGGCGGCATTTCGATGCCGACGGCAGCGGGGCGCGGCCCCTGGCCCTGGGCGGATTCGCCTTCGACCCCCAGCAGCATCCCGCCCACGCCGGTGCCCTGCCCAACAGCGAGCTGGTGGTGCCGGAGCTCCTGCTGGCGCAGCGCGGGGGGCGCGTGACCCTCACCGCCACCGTGAATCCCTCGCAGCAGCGTCTCGCCGCGGCGGTGCAGGGCCGGCTCGCGGCCGCGGAGGCGCTGCTGCAATCCCTGGCCCGGCCGCCCGCGCCCGCCGCCGCGCCTTCCCTGGCGCGCCGGGAGGCCATCCCCGCCGACCGAGACTGGATCGCCCGGGTGCAGGCGGCGCGCGCGGCCATGGCGGGGGGCAGGCTGCGGAAAGTGGTGCTCACGCGGCGGCTGAGCGTCGCGGCCCACCGCGCCCTCGATCCTGCCTGCGTGCTCGCGCTGCTGGCGGAGCGCTACCCGGATTGCGTGCTGTTCGCCCACGGCGCCGGCGAGAGCGGCATGTGGCTGGGGGCGACGCCGGAGACGCTGGTGCGGCTTCGCGGCGACACGGTTTCGAGTGACGCGCTGGCGGGAACCGCCGAGCGGGGCGCCGACCCTGCCGCCGACCGGCGCATCGCCGATGCCCTGCTCGCCAGCCCGAAGCTGGCGCTGGAGCACAGCCTGGTGGTGGAGGCCATCGTCGAGGCGCTGCGCGGACTGTGCGTGACGGTGGAAGCCCCGCCGCGCCCCCGGGTGATGGCGCTGCGGGACATCCAGCACCTGTGGACTCCGGTGCGCGCTCGCGTGAAGCCCGGGGCGAGCCTGTTCGGGCTGCTGGCGCGCCTGCATCCGACGCCGGCGGTGGGCGGCACCCCCGGCCCGGCGGCGCTGGACTGGCTGGCGGCCGCGGGCGAGGCCCGCAGCGGCTGGTACACCGGCGGCATGGGCTGGGTGGACCGCGAGGGCGACGGGGAGTTCGCCGTGGTGCTGCGCTGCGCCCTGCTGCGCGGTACCCATGCGGAGCTGTTCGCCGGCGCCGGCATCGTTCCCGATTCCGACCCGGCGCGGGAGCTGGAGGAAACCGAAATGAAGTTCGGCGCCATGCTGGAAGCCCTGGGCGGCGCCCGTGCCTTGCGCTCGCTGGATGCGGAACGTCGCGGCTGACAACCTGGCCGGGGCCTTCGCCCTGGTGGACGCGCTGGCGGGCGCCGGCGTGCGCCGCTTCGTGGTTTCGCCGGGGTCGCGCTCTACGCCCCTGGTGCTGGCCCTGGAGCGCCACCCGGCGGTGCGCATCTGGGTGCAGCTCGACGAGCGCAGCGCGGGCTACTTCGCCCTGGGTCTCGCCAAGGCGGACGGCGAACCGGCTGCCCTGGTGTGCACCTCGGGGACGGCGGTGGCCAACTGGATGCCGGCGGTGGTGGAGGCGAACCTGGGCAACGTGCCCCTGGTGCTGCTCAGCGCGGACCGCCCGCCGCAGCTCCGGGACTGCGGCGCCAACCAGACCGTGGACCAGCTCAAGCTGTTCGGCGCCCAGGTGCGGCACTTCCATGAGCTCGCGCTGCCGGACGCCACGCCCGCGACCCTCGCCTACCTGCGGGCCGCCGGGCGGCGCGCCGCCGGACTCGCGCGCTGGCCCCTGGCGGGGCCGGTACACCTCAACGTGCCCTTCGCCGAGCCCCTCGTTCCGGGCGAGTTGCCCGGGCTTGTCCCCGCGCCGGAGCCCCTGCCCTGGACCCGGCCGCTGCTGGAGGCGGCGCCCGAAGCCGTGGCGGCGCTGGCGCGACGGCTCTCGGGCCGGCGCGGTGTCGTCGTCTGCGGTCCCGGCGCCTACCGGCCCGGATTCCCCGGCGCCGTGGCGGCGCTGGCGGCGGGGCTGGGCGTGCCGGTGCTGGCGGATCCCCTGTCCGGCCTGCGCTGCGGCGCCCATGAGCGCACCCGGGTGCTCACGCGCTACGACGCCTTCCTGCGCCGCGCCGCCTTCCTGCGGGATGCCCGGCCCGACTGGGTGCTGCGCTTCGGCGATCCCCCGGTGTCAAGGGCGTTGCAGGACTGGCTGGGCGGGCTCGAGGGGACGGATATGTTCCTGGTGGATCGCCGGCCACTGCGCTCCGATCCACTGCATCGAGTGGGCGAACTGCTGCACGCGGACGAACAGCCGTTCTGCGCCGCGCTGCGCGGGGCCGGGCTGGCGCCGGCGCTGGCGGACTGGCTGGGCCGCTGGCGGGCGGAGGAGGAGCGGGCCGCGGAGCTGGCCAAGGTTCCCGAGGCGGCGACCCTGGAGGCGGCGGCGCTCGCCGCGCTGGCGCGGATCGCCCCCGCGGGGGCGGCCGTGTTCCTGGGCAACTCGCTGGTGGTGCGGGACGCGGACATGTATTTCCCGGGGCGCGGCCGCCCGCTGGAGTTCATGGGAAACCGCGGCGCCAGCGGCATAGACGGCAACGTCTCCACCGCCCTGGGGATCGCGGCGGAGCGGGGGCGGGTGGTGGCGCTGCTGGGAGACCTGGCGCTGGCCCATGACCTGGGCGGGCTGGCGGCGGCGCGCGGGCTGAACGCCGCGCTGGTGGTTTTCAACAACGGCGGCGGTGCAATCTTCGGGCACCTGCCCCAGGCGCGGCTCGATTCCTTCGAGCGATTCTGGCTCACGCCGTCGGGGCTCGACCTGGAAAAGGCCGCGGAACTCTTCGGGCTGGGCTACGCCCGCGCCGAAACCGCGGCCGCCGCCGGCGACGCGCTGTCGGCGGCGGTGGAGGGGCGGGGCGCCTGGCTGGTGGAGTTGCGGGTGGATCGCGAGGACAGCCTGCGCGCCCACCGCGCCTACTGGGAACTCGTCGCGGCCGACTGAGGGGCGAAGCAGCGGGCGAACCACCCGGCTGCGGCCTGCGCCGCCTGCTCCAGGGTGCCCGGTTCCTCGAACAGGTGGGTGGCGCCGGGAACGATGATGATCTCCTTCGGGCAGCGCATCAGCGCGCCGGCCTGCCGGTTGAG
>DASTHR010000355.1:0-5305 GCA_035718105.1 Burkholderiales bacterium | reverse complement strand
GGACGCCGGGGTTCAGCCCCGCCAGCCAGACCACGGTGCCGCTTTCGGTCCAGCGCTTCTCGCCCTCCATGAGCGCCTGCAATGCGGAGTATTCGAGATCGGGCACCCGGCTCAGGTCCAGCACTATCACACGTGGCTTGTCCTGTGCGGCCAGGGCGCGGACCTGGTCTGCCACGTACTGGGCGTTGACGAAGTAGAGGCGCCCTTCCGGGCGCAGGATCAGCAGGCCCTCGAAGGTTTCGTCGTCCGGGTGCTCCGGCGACAGCGGCCGCAGCACGTCCGCGCCGCGCTTGCGGCCGATGACGGACACGCGCGGGTGGGCGGTCTGGCTCGCCAGCCCGATCATGGACACGATGATCGCCACCACGATGCCCTTGAGGGTGCCGAACAGCAGTACCCCGGCACAGGCGATCAGCGCCCAGCGGAACTCCATGGAGCGCACTTTGCGGATGGCGCGGAACTCCGCCGGCTGGATCAGCCCCACCGAGTAGACGATGACCACCGCCGCCAGGGTCGCGTTGGGCATCAGGCCCAGGAGCGGCGCCAGCAGCAGCATGGTGGCCACGGCGGCGCCCGCGGTCACCAGGGATGCCTTCTGCGACTGGCCGCCTGCGGCGCGCACCACCGCGGTCTGCGAAGTGCCTCCGCCGGCCGGCATGGCGCCCAGCAGCGCGCCGCCGAGATTGGCCGCTCCCGTGGCCACCAGCTCGCGGTTGGCGTTGACCGGAGCGTCGCCCGGGCGGGCGAAGGCGCGGCCCGCGGCGATGGTTTCGGTGAAGCTCATGAGCGCGATGCCGAGGGCGCCCGGCGCCAGGTCTGCCACCAGCGCAAGATCCGGCATGGTCAGCGAAGGGAAGCCCTGCGGAATCAGGCCCACCGTCGAGACTCCAAGCGCCTTCAGGCCGAAGAACCACGACGCGGCAATGGCGCCGCCCACGGCGACCAGGGGGGCCGGAGAATGGGGTCGCAAGCGCTCCATGCCGATCAACACCACAAACGTCGCCAAGGCCACCGCCAGCGTGAGCATCGAGGTCTCGGGCAAGTTCTGACCGACGCTCACGAGATCGCGGAAGAAGCCGTGCTTCTCGATGTGCAGCCCGAGTAGCTTGGGCACCTGGTCCAGCACGATCACCAGCCCGATCCCGGCCTTGAAGCCCGTCAGCACCGGGGTGGAGATGAAGTTGGCGACGAATCCCAGGCGCATCAGCCGTGCCGCCACCAGCATCACCCCCACCAGGGTGGTGAGCGTGGCCGTCGCCGTCACCAGCTTAGCCGGGTCGCCGTCGGGCACCGTCAGGCCGAGCTGGGTGCCCGCGAGGATCGCCAGGGTGGTGGTGGAGCTGACGCTCAGCACCCGCGACGAGCCCAGCAGGGCGTAGAGGATCATGGGGACGAAGGCGGTGTAGAGGCCCACCGCCACCGGCAGGCCGGCCACCGTGGCGTAGGCCATGGCCTTGGGCAGGACGACGGCCGCGGCCGTCAGGCCGGCGACCAGATCGAAACCCGTGACGGTGTTGCTCTGCTCGGCCGGCTTCGTTGCCATCGCAGGTTGATTCATGCGGTTCGCGCCCGATTGCGGGGCGAGGCGTGGCAACGCGGTGGGGAAAGGGTCACAGGGTCAGGGTGACATGCAGGGCGTCGGGCTCGCGTTTCGTATTGATTGCGAGCCCGCATTTCCCGAACAGCTTGATCATGGGGGCGTTCTCGGGGAGCACCTCCGCCACGAACTCCCGCAGTCCCTTCTCCCGGGCGATGACGATCAGGTGGCGCATGACCATGGACCCGATGCCCAGCCCCTGGTGGGGATCATCCACCATGAAGGCCACCTCGGCCCTGCCGGGGCCGCAGCCGACGTAGCGCCCTCCGCCGGCCATGACCTCGCGGCCACCCTCTTCCAGGGTCACCACCAGCGCGACATGGGTGTCGAAGTCCGGGTTGAGATAGAAGGTGCGCTCCTGTTCCGAGAGGCTGCGCTTGGGGGCGAAGAACCGGCGGTAGATGGTCTCCGGGCCAAGATGCCGGGCCCACTCCCGGATCGCCGCTTCGTCGGAGGGCTTCAGCGCCCGCACGGTGGCGCGCCGCCCGTCGCGCAGGGTTTCGACGACGCAGTACTCGCGGGCATCCACGGTGCGGGGCCCTCAGAGATAACGTGCGGCCTGCGCCAGCAGGTCTTCCTTGGGCGGCATGGCGTGCCGGGCGCACGTCACCGCCGCCACCACCCGGGTAATCTCCCCGACTGAGATCCTGCCCAGGGTCAGATCGCTGGCGGGCTCGCTGGAGTCCTCCGCCACCTTGATGCCCATGCGGTTCACCCTGAGCCGGAACACTTCGAACTTCACGTGCTGTTCGGGGTGGGTGAGGACATCGTTGACCTGGTCGATGTAGCCGTCGAGGGTCGAGAGGCTCAGCTTGGTGTCGGTAATCTGGGATTGGGTCTGCTCCAGCTCCCGTTGCAGCGCCTCGATCTCCCCTTGATGGGCGTCGGGATCCTCGGCCAGGGACTCCAGGCCGGATTTGCGCCCCTCGAGCACCCTCAGCTTGGTGGAAAGGCGGCCCCGGGTTTCCTCCAGGTCCTGCTGCCGCGACTGGATGGCCTCGATGTTCCGCAGTGCGATCTGCGTCAGGCCGCGCAGGATCCTCCTCCCCAACTCGAAGCGGGTGTCCGCCAGGGTTCGGGCCGGCATCACGATCCGGTGGTCGGTGAAGCTCACCGTGGTCTGCGCCACGTCGTGCTTCAGCATGCCGCCTTCCATGGCCACGCCCAGCACGTTCTGCTCGCGCATTTCCATGCCAAGCATCGCGACCGCCTCGGCGACGCCGGCGTGCTCCGGATCGTCGAAAAAGGCGCGCAGTTCCTTGCTGCGCCCCATGATCCGGGGGACATCCTCCGCCGCGGCGAAGAAGGCATTTACCCGGGGATCCGTTCCCCAGGCCGTCTGCGACAACTCGATGGGCGGCGGCGGATTCGGGACCAGGGAGCGCAGGTAGCTCACGGTGTGGCAGACTCCCGCGCCGAGCTTCTCCTGGTAGTCGGGCACCAGTTTCAGCCGCGGGTCTATGGTTTCGACGATGAGATCGACGGTCTCGGGGATCACGGCCCTGACCCGCTCCGGCAGGTCCTTGCCGACATCCGGCTCTTCGGAGACCCCGAACAGGCTGGCGACCAGGGATATGATGGACACGGTCGGGCTCAGGCGATGGACACGACGATGCTGCGGCCTTTCCAGTACAGGCCGTCCAGGCGGTCCACGAACTGCCGGATGCCCTCCGCGTGCAGCCCCTCGTACTCCAACATAAACCCCGGCCGCATGCCGTCGCCGGGGACGGCCAGGATTCCCGTGGGTTCCGGGAAGCCATATTTCTCCAGCAGCGCCCTGACCTCCGCCTCAGTGGTGCCGGGCGCAAGGTTGCCGATCCAGATGTTCATGTTGCATGCTCCCCGAGCGGCCTGATCTCAGCCCATGATGTTGACGCCGCCGTCCACGTACATGGTCTCGCCGGTGATGCGGCGGGCGTAGGGCGTCGCGAGGTAGGCGCAGGCGAAGCCGACGTCCATGATGTCCACCAGTTCGCCCACCGGGGCGCGGCTCACCGCCTCGTTGAGCAGCAGGTCGAAGTCCTTGAGTCCCGAGGCGGCCCGGGTCTTGAGGGGCCCCGGGGAGATGGCGTGCACGCGTATGCCCCGCGGCCCCAGCTCGTAGGCCAGGTAGCGGCAGGAGGCCTCCAGCGCCGCCTTCACCGGCCCCATCACGTTGTAGTTGGCCACCACCTTCTGGGCGCCGTGGTAGCTCATGGCGAACAGCGTGCCGCCCTCGGTCATCAGCGGCGCGGCGAGTTTCGCCATGCGCACGAAGGAGTGACAGGAGACATCCATGGCGATGGAGAAACCCTGGGCCGAGCAATCCAGCAGCCCGCCCTGCAGGTCCTCCCTGGGGGCGAAGGCGATGGAATGGACCAGGATGTCCAGCCGGCCCCATTTTTCGCGGACGGCGTCGAACACCGCCTCCAGCTGGCCGGGTTGGGCCACGTCCAGGGGCAGGAACAGCGGCGCCTGGAGCTGCTCCGCCAGCGGCTGCACATGTGGTTTCGCCTTTTCATTCAGGTAGGTGATGGCGACCTCGGCTTCCAGCTCGCGGAAGGCCTTGGCGCAGCCCCAGGCGATGGAATACTCGTTGGCGACGCCGACCACCAGCGCCTTCTTGCCCTTCAGCGGCGGGCGGGGGATGTCCAGTGCCATGCCGGTTTCTCCTTGGATTTTTCTAAGCGGTGCCGACCAGCGCCCGGGTGTGGCGGGCGATCATCAGCTCCTCGTTGGTGGGGATGACCCAGGCCGCGACCTTGCTCGCGGCGGTGCTGATGCGGGGGCCACGGGTGGCGTTGGCCGCCGTGTCCAGCTCTACCCCCAGCCACGCGGCGGCGCGGCAGATGCGCTCCCGGATCGGGGCGGCATGCTCGCCGATGCCGGCGGTGAAGACGACGGCGTCCAGTCCCTCCAGCGCCGCGGCCAGCGACCCCAGCTCCCGGGCGGCGCGGTAGACGAAGACCTCCACCGCGAACTTCGCCTTCGGGTCGTCGGAGGCGAGCAGGGTGCGCATGTCGCTGGACAGCCCGGAGATCCCCAGCAGCCCGGATTTCTTGTACAGCAGGTTCTCGATGGCGCGGGCGTCCATCTTCAGCTCGTCCATGAGGTAGAGCACCACGCCGGGATCGATGTTGCCCGGGCGGGTCCCCATGGGCAGGCCGTCCATGGCGGTGAACCCCATGGTGCTGGCGACGCTCTTGCCCGCCTTCATGGCGCACATGCTGGCGCCGTTGCCCAGGTGAAAGACCACGCTGCGGCCCTCGGCGGCGCGCCGGTCGTGCTGCGCCAGCACCGAGGCGATGTATTCGTAGGACAGGCCGTGGAAGCCGTATCGGCGCACCCCGCGCTCGGTGATCTCCGCCGGCAGGGCGAAGGCCTGGGTTACCGCGCTGTGGCTGCGGTGGAAGGCTGTGTCGAAACAGGCCACCTGGGGCACGTCGGGGGCGGACTGCATCAGGGTGCGGATCGGGGACAGGTTGTGGGGCTGGTGCAGCGGCGCCAGCGGCACGTACTTCTCCAGCGTCGCCATGACTTCGGGCGTGACCCGCACCGGCGCCGCGTAGTCCTCCCCCCCGTGCACCACCCGGTGGCCCACCGCCAGCAGCCGGCCTCCCGCGGCCCGCTCCCGCAGGAAGCCGCGCAGGTGGGCGATGGCCCCGTCATGCCCGAGCGTTTCGCCGTCCTGCCAGCGGCGCTCGGCGATCAACGCGCCGGTGTCGTCCT
>DASTHR010000354.1:0-7569 GCA_035718105.1 Burkholderiales bacterium | reverse complement strand
CGAGCTGGAGGCCAGGGTCGGCGCCCTGGCGGCGTCCCTGCGCCGCATGGGTATCCGGCGCGGCGACCGCGTCGTCGCCTACATGCCCAACATCCCCGAAACCGTGATCGCCTTCCTCGCGGTGGCGAGCCTCGGAGCCGTCTGGTCGGTGTGCTCCCCGGACATGGGCCGGGTGGCCGTGCTGGACCGCTTCCGCCAGATCGAGCCCAGGGTGATGATCGCCGTGGACGGCTACCGCTATGGCGGCTAGGCTCACGATCGCCGGGAGCTGGTGCGCGAGCTGCTCGCGGGGCTGCCCAGCGTCGAGCATCTCGTGCTGCTGCCGGGCCTGGACCCGCGGATCGAACCCGGGGAATTCCCGCACGCCACCACCTGGGCCGAAGCCACGGCGGGTAACGCCGCACTCGTCCTGGAGCGCGTCCCCTTCGATCACCCGCTGTGGGTGGTGTATTCCTCGGGAACCACCGGCCTGCCCAAGCCCATCGTGCATTCCCAGGGCGGCGTCGTGCTGGAGCACGTCAAATCGCTGGTGTTTCATCTCGACCTCGGGCCGCGGGACCGTTACCACTGGTTCACCACCACCGGCTGGATGATGTGGAACTTCCAGGTGGGCGGCCTGCTCGCAGGAAGCACCATCTGCCTCTATGACGGCAGCCCCGGATATCCGGACCTGAACGCGCTGTGGCGATTCGCCGGGGACCTGCGGATCAACTTCCTTGGCGCAGGCGCCGCGTTCTACGCCACCTGCCAGAAGGCACGCGTGGAGCCGACGCGGGCGGCCGATCTCTCGGCCTTGCGCGGCATCGGCTCCACCGGCTCGCCGCTCTCGCCGGAGAACTACCGGTGGATCCTCGACCATGTCGGCCCCATCTGGATCAATCCGATCTCCGGCGGGACCGACGTGGTGAGCGCCTTCGTCGGCGGGGTACCGACGCTGCCGGTCTGGCTGGGGGAGATGCAGGGCCGATGCCTGGGCGCGAAGGTGGAGGCCTTTGACGAGACGGGCAAACCGCTGATGGACCAGGTGGGCGAGCTGGTGGTCACGGCCCCCATGCCCTCCATGCCGCTCTGCTTCTGGAACGATCCCGGAGACCGCCGCTACCGCGAGAGCTATTTCGAGGTCTATCCGGGCATCTGGCGCCATGGCGACTGGGTGCGCATCACGCCCCGGGGCGGGGTCATCATCTACGGGCGCTCCGACGCCACCATCAACCGCCACGGCATCCGCATGGGCACCGCCGAACTCTACCGCGCGGTGGAGGACCTGCCCGAGGTGCTGGACAGCCTGGTGGTGGACCTCGAATACCTGGGGCGGGAATCCTGGATGCCGCTGTTCCTGGTGCTGCGCCCGGGCGAGACGCTCACGCCGGAACTCACGGTTCGCATCCGCGAACGCATCCGGGCCGCGCTTTCGGCGCGCCATGTGCCCGACGACATCTTCCAGGTGGCGGCGGTGCCGCGCACCCTGTCGGGCAAGAAGATGGAACTGCCGATCAAGAAGCTGCTGCTGGGACAGCCGCTGGAGAAGGTGGCCAACCCGGACACCATGGCCAATCCGGAGAGCCTGGCCTGGTTCGCGGAACTCGCCCGCCAACGACAACGGGGCAGTCTGTAGGTCCGCCTTCAGGCGGACAGCGACCTGGTTGTCCGGCCGAAGCCGGACCCGCAGAGCGGCTTCGCTTGCCTACAGCGGGGTGCAGTTCCCGAACAGGACGAAGGCGCCCCCGGCGTGGGCGATGGTGATGGTCATGCCGCCGCTCGCCTGGTCGAGGGCCAGCGTCCAGCCGAACTTGTCCTCGCTGCCCTGGAGCATCAACTGGGCTTCGGACTTGTCCATGTGCCGGATGGGCGTGCTGCGCTTCGGCCCCACGATCGCCTTCTTGGCGAAATCGATGCGGATGAAGGCCGGGAAGGCGATGTCGTCGGGCGTGCCGGCGACGCATTCCGTCCCCGCCAGGCAGTCCATGGACTGGACCGGGGCACAGATCAGATTCTTCGAACCGTCGAAATCTCCGGCCATGGCCGGGGCGACGGCCAGCGCGGCGAATGCGGCAACCGCGGAACGCATTGTTTTTGTCATCAGAATGTTCCCCATCACTTGACGGTATAGCCGCGGCCTTCCATGCAGGCGCCATAGGCCCGGTAGAAGGTGTTGATCTGGTCCTGCTTGGCCTGCTGCGCCCCCTGCTGCTGGGCGGCCTGGTTCTGGCGCGCCCGGTGCCCGCCCGCCATGGTGCCCGCTGCGGCACCGATGGCCGCGCCCTTGCCGGTATCCCCGGCGATGGCGCCGATGGCGGCGCCCCCCACCGCGCCCCGCGCCGCGCCGCGCACCCGCTCGCCACCGCCCACCGCCGCTCCGGCGGGGGGCGGCGCCTGGCCCGCCACGACCGCCGGGTCAATGCCGGTATTGCCCTTGGCCCAGCCGTAGCACTCGCCATCGTCCCGCTGCTGCTGCTGCGCGCTCTGGCCCTTGGCCGGGTAAATCACCGGCTGCGCCTGCAGCGGCGCGACCAGCGCCAGCGACAATGTCACCAGCACAACACCCTGGAATCTCTTCAAGCGCATTCTCCTTCGCAATGTCTGGATGTCGGTATCCGGAATCGGCGGCGGCGCGCTCGCGCCACTGCCCCATCGCGGCCAAGGCCGCGGGCCTCAAGCATCCCGTGGAAGTGTCGGGGCGCGGGCTGAACATGCCGCGGCGCCGGGGATCGCGCCCGCATGATACCCCGCGCCCCGGCGAACGCCAACCGCGGAGGCGTGCCGCTAGGCCTGCCGCCGCGTCCCCCGCTCCAGGGCCAGGCTCGCGAGGCTGCCGATGGCGATGGCGAACATGCGCTCCTCCGGGGTCCAGAACCGCGGATCACCGACATGCTCGTGGCAGAACACGCCTTCCACGTTCGCGCCCACCCGCACCGGAACATCGAGCATGGAACCGATGCCCCGGGGTCGCAGGTAATCGTCGGCGAGTTCCCGCGTGAGCTCGTCGCTGACGGCATCGTCGGCGACGATGGCTTCCTCGGTGGTGATCGCCTGCACGTAGCGCGGGCACTGCTCCACGGGCAGAATCTCCCCATCGTGGTGCCGGCCGGCGGCGCGGTCGTAGAGGTCCACGCAGCGCAGGGAGCGCCGGCCATCGTGAAAGCACCACAGGCTGACCCGGTCCACGTCCAGGCACTTCGCGGACACCTCCGTCAGGAGGCGCACGCCCTCGTCGCCCCCCCGCCCGAACGCCTCGCTGCCCAGCACCGCGCTCAGCGACCGCTGCTGTTCCATCAGCCGGTCCCGGCTCAGGCGCAGCCGCTCCTCGGCCTGGCGCTGCTCGGTCACGTCCACGAAGATCATCTGGCCCGCCCAGGACCCGTTTTCCTCGCTTGCAAGCCCCGTCATTTCGGTTTCGATGAAACTCCCGTCCCGGCGCTGCAGCCGCAATCGCCGGATGGACTGGAGCGCCGGGCCGGTGGAGAGCGCCACCACCGTCGCGGCCGCCTCGCCGCGATGCTCGGGAGCAACGAAACCCAGGATGTCGAGTCCGATGAGTTCCGCGGCACCGTTCGCTCCCACCAGCGAGACGAAGGCCCGGTTGGCGAATTCGATGGTCCCATGCCTCTGCTTTACGATGCCCACCGGGGCCTTCTCCACCAGCGCCCGGTAACGCGCCTCGCTGGTCTGGAGATCCCGCGTCGCCAGATCGAACGCGCGCAGGGGAATGCGCCGCATCGGACCATAGATCAGCGCGGCCAGCACGACACAAGCCGCCAGCACCGCCAGGCTGCGCAGCAGCATGCCACGGCCCGAAAAGCTGACCTCGACGAAGCCGGCGGGGCTGCCGAAATCATAGAATGGCGCCCGGCTCACCAGGACCGGCCATTCCAGGGGCGGTTCGGCCAGGAGGATCACCCGGCCCTGCAGGTCCGTCACGCGGCTGCCGCCGTCAAGTGTGCGGTTCTGTTCCACCACCGCATGGAGACGGTCCGTGGGAAGGTCCCAGGTGGCGGGATTCCTGCCGACGAAGGCGGTCATGGCGTCCGCCTGCAGTCGAGCCTCCGCCTTCAGATGGGAAACTTCCTGGCTGAACTCGTGCCAGGCAAAGGCGAACGGCGTCAACAGCGCGACCATCAGGGCCACGCCCCCCGCCAGGCGGGAGACGGTGCGCTCCACGCCCTGCCTATCTGCCATGGAAAGCGGGCAGGTGCTCGGTGCGGGCCATGAATTCGGCTGCCTGCGGCGACGTGAGGAAATCCAGGAAGGCCTGAACCCCGGCCGGCGCCGGCTTGCGCGTGACCAGGTACAAGGGCTTGAACCAGGGGTAGGTCCCGTCGGACAGCGCCTTCACGCTGGGGATGCGGCCGGCGACGGGAAAAACCTGCACCGTACTGCCCTGCAACCGGATCAGGCCCAGGGTGGTGGAGCCCAGCGAGCCCGGGGTCTGCTCGATGATCTCCAGGGCCTCCATGTCGGAGCTCGCCACCACCATGCCCTTGCGCTCCAGCGCCTGGGTGAGCGCCTTGTCCATCCCCGCGGACATGGCGCGAAGGATCAGGTTGTCGGCATCGAATTTCGGCCGCAGCACCAGACGCACGGGCCCGCCGCCATCCCAGGTCCCCCGCCGCCCGCCGTAGAGGTCCTCGAGCTGCCCGAGGCTGAAGCCGCCGTGGTGCACGCCGTCGCGGCTGGCGAACACAAACGGGGTGCGGGCGAGTTCAAACTCCGCCAGTTCCGCGCCCCGCTCGTCGCCCTCCAGGGGACGGCCGCTGACCGCGAGATGGAGTTTCCCGTCCCGTACCGCCTTGATGGCGGCGCCGCTTCCCAGGGGAGGATCCGCGACGCGGATCACCGGGCCGCCGGCCGCCTTCTTTGCGTACTCATCGGCGAGCGCCTGCAGCAGCCGGCTGCCGGAGCCGGTGCCGCCCGCCAGGACGACATCTTGTGCAATGCCCGGCAGCCAACATGCCAGAAGCAGCGCCCCTGCCATAAGCCTCGCGGCATGCGGCAACATCGAAGCAGGGCAGGAAAGTTTCATATTCGGATTTCTCGACTCCATCGATGATCGAGCCCGGCCGGGGACGGAAAGCAAGCTCCGCATGCGGTTTCGTCGCGGCAATTCTATCGCAGCCAGCCCCCCGGGGAAATTTCGCCGCAAACCCGCAAACACGCGTTGACGATTTGCGGCGGGCGCCGCACCGATGCCCCCGAGCCGTGCCCCTTCCAGGGAGGCTCACGGGTGCCCGAAACAGGCCGCCCCTTCCGGTGTCACCAAACGGTCACGTTGGTGGCGAAAAATCAACCATTTTCAGAGACGATCCATGCGCGACGCGCCCCACACCGACAAACACTATTGCGAGCACTGCAGGTACTACCACGATCATGCGCTGGGATCTGGGGACTGCCACCGCTTTCCGCCATTGCTCAACGGCCATGAAGGAGCCGGCGAGAGAAACCACTGGAAGCATCCAAAGGTTCATCAACACGACTGGTGCGGCGAGTTCCAGGACAGGCACCCGGACGCCTGAGCCATGGCCAGGGAGGTCGAGATCATCAGCGCCGCCTGCGGCGTGGGCGCGGGCGATCCAGGAACCGCGGACGCGCCGGAGGCGCTTTGGTCCGCGGGTGTCCTCGGCCGTTTCAGCGACGCGGGGAGCCGGATGCTTGCGCGGAGCCCGATCCGACCCGGCGCCGATCCGGCCTCCGACAAGCTGGGCGCAGTGGCGCGCATCGCAACGGAGCTGGCGGCGCGTGTCCATTCCGCCGTCCGGCAACGCCGGTTTCCCCTGGTCATCGGCGGAGACCACTCGATCGCCATCGGCACCTGGTCCGGAGTGTCCGCTTCCTTCCCGGCAGGAGGGCGCCTGGGACTGATCTGGATCGATGCCCATCTCGACAGCCATACCTTCGACACGACGCCGAGCCGCAATCTCCACGGCATGCCACTCGCATGCCTGCTCGGTCACGGCGAGCCGGAACTCACCGGCGTCGGAAGGCAACAGCCAAAGGTCCTGCCGCCCGATCTGTGCGTTATCGGCGCCCGCAGTTTCGAGCCGGAGGAACTGGGCCTGCTCCAATCCCTCGGCGTCCGGATCTTCTTCATGCCGGAGATCCGCAGCCGGGGCGTCATGGCGGTATTCGAGGAGGCCGTCGCGCGGGTGACCCGGCAGACCTTCGGATTCGGGCTCAGTTTCGACGTGGACGTCTTCGATCCGAGCGAGGAACCCGGGACCGGCCTTCCCGTCGCCGGCGGGCTCTTCAAGCATGAAGTGCTTCGCGCCCTGGCGCCGCTCAGGACCGATCCGAGGCTGCTGGCGATGGAGATCGTGGAGTACAACCCGCATCGCGACACCGGACTGGCGACCGCCCACGCCGTCCACGAACTGATCTCGGCGGTCCTTTAGCGACCTACCCGAGCACCTGCTGCGGGTCGGCGCAGGGCAGGCCCAGGGCGTCCGCGACCGAGGGGTGGGTGATGCGGCCCTCGCAGACGTTGAGCCCGGCGCGCAGGTGGGGATCGCGCCTCAGCGCCGCGCGCCAGCCCTCCGTTGCCAGATCCAGCACGAAGGGCAGGGTCGCCGCGTTCAGCGCATAGGTGGATGTGCGCGGCACCGCTCCCGGCATGTTGCTGACGCAGTAGTGCACCACGCCGTCCACCGCGTAGGTGGGCTCGGCGTGGGTGGTGGGGCGGGAGGTCTCGAAGCAGCCGCCCTGGTCGATGGCCACGTCCACCACCACCGCGCCCGGCTTCATGCGCCCCACGGTGGCCGCGGAAACCAGCCGCGGCGCCGCCGCCCCCGCTATCAGCACCGCGCCCACCACCAGGTCCGCGGAGAGCACATGCTGCTCCACGGCCTCCGCGGTCGAGAACACCGTCATGACCCGGGCGCCGAAGGACTGGGAGAGGCGGCGCAGCACCTCCAGCGAGCGGTCGACCACCGCCACCCGCGCCCCCATGCCGGCGGCGATCAGGGCGGCGTTCGCCCCCACCACCCCGCCGCCCAGGATGGTCACCTTGCCCGGGGCGACGCCGGGCACGCCTCCCAGCAGCAGCCCCATGCCGCCGCGCTCCTTCTCCAGGCAGGAGGCGCCGGCCTGGATCGCCATCCGACCCGCCACCTCCGACATCGGTGCGAGCAGCGGCAGTCCGCCCGAGGGCGAAGTGACGGTCTCGTAGGCGATGCACACCGCGCCGCTCTCCAGCAGTTCGCGGGTCTGGCGCGGGTCCGGCGCCAGGTGCAGATAGGTAAACAGCACCTGCCCCGGCCGCAGGCGCCTGCGCTCCTCGGACTGCGGCTCCTTCACCTTGACGATCAGCTCGGCGCGGGCGTACACCTCCTCCGCGCCCGCCGCCACCTCGGCGCCCGCCGCAGCGTAGGTGTCGTCGCTCGCGCCGATGCCCACCCCCGCGCCGCTCTGCACCAGGACCCTGTGTCCCTGGGCCACCGCCTCGCGCACGCTGGCCGGGGTGAGCCCCACCCGGTACTCGTGGACCTTGATCTCCTTCGGTACGCCGATCAGCATGGCCGCATGGTACTTGATCTCGCCATGGTGCCGGAATCCCCCCGCACGGCTCAGCCGCGAAGG
>DASTHR010000353.1:0-4321 GCA_035718105.1 Burkholderiales bacterium | reverse complement strand
CGCGGCGATCCTCGCCTACCTGCTGGTGTCGGTGTTCGCCATCGTTCCCTACGTCGCGTGGCGCCGCCGGGCTGGCGCCCGCGCGTCCTGACTTACCTCGCGGGAATCGTCACCAGCGGCGCCGGCTGCGTCTGCGCGGTTTCGGTGAGCGAGAACAGCAGCAGCACGGAATTGAACAGGGCCTTGGAGTGCTGGTCCCGATCGTCAATCCAGAACCACGTGTCGCGATACTGCACGGCCACGTAGGCGTCCTGGGGCGCCGCGCGACCGTTGCGCACGCGGAACAGCGGCGGAAACAGGGCGAGCTGCTCGGCGCTGCGCTGCGGCCGGTACACGCGCCCCTCGGTCAACTCCGCATCCGGTACGTCGATATAAGAGGCGAAGTCGGTCAGCACCTGCAGCACCGAGCGGGTCAGCATGGCGATTTCCCGGTCGTTGGCGGGGTGGGAGCCGTAGACCACGCTGATTTCCCGTGCCGTCGGATCAAGCTCCAGGAGTTCCCGGATCCGGCGATTCGGCGCGGCGATCGCTTCGTCGGTCAGCGGACGGAAGTAGATCAACACGGCGGACTGGTCCTTGCCGGGGACGACCCGCATGCCGGTCCCGCCCGCCTGCTGGGATTCCCGGAAGGCGGTCAGGAGCTCGCGGAACTTCGGATCGCCGGCCCGCGGATTGCCCATGGCGCCATAGGCGTTCTCCAGCCCGTTGATGGTGCTCACGCACAGGCGCAGCACGATGTCGGCCGGGTACCCGGCCTGGATCAGGTACAGGATGCCGGTTACCGGCAGCGGGGCCAGCAGGTTCTTGGCGAACTTGTCGCCGGAAAGCGGCTGGTAGCTGATGGTGGGACGGTCCGCATAACGCCCGGTGCCCGCGATGGCGGCGAACGTGTCGCCGCGCCCGATGTTCGCGTTCTGGCCGCTCAGCGTGATCTCGCCTTCCAGGGAGTAGGAGTTGATGACCGAGGAAACGTCCATGAAAACCGGGGCGTCGGTGTAACGCACCTTCAGCAGGTTGAGCAGCATCTGCCGCTTCCAGGATTCCGACACCGAGGTCACATAATCGAAACGGTCCCGGGCAATGGAAGGCGGGCCCATGCTCGCGCACCCTGTCAGCAGCAGCACGCACAGGCAGGAAACCAGGCTGGCCACTCTCATCGGTCGGCTCCGGCGGGATGGTGGGTAGGGGCAAAGCGGCGGCAGCAAATCCGCAAATCGTGCTTGCCGCGGATGCTAGCACAGCAGGGGCGCAACCGACGACAGGGGCCGGGGCGGCTCGCGGGTTTGATTCGGCGAACGGATACGTTCAACATGGCGACCGGAGAAGCATCGTCCCCGCCGTGGCGGCGGGGCGGAACCCGTCAACAGATTCATGCCCCTGATCACCCTCACCGGCGGCTGCCTGGCCTGGGGCCATGTGGCCCTGCTGGACCACGCCGACTTCCAGCTCGACGCCCGCGAGCGGGTGGCCCTCATCGGCCGCAACGGCTCGGGCAAGTCCTCGCTGCTGGCGGCGCTGGCCGGGACGGCACACCTGGACGACGGGGAAATCTGGCGCGCGCCGGGACTGAAGATCGGCTACGTGGCCCAGGAGCCGCAATTCGATGCGGACAGCACCGTGTACCAGGCGGTGGTGGCGGGGATGGGGGAGACCTCGGCCCTGCTGGCCGAGTACCACGCCGTTTCGCATCACCTCGGCGAGCCGGATGCGGATACCGAAACCCTCCTCGCGCGCCTGCACGAGCTGCAGGAGGCGCTGGAGGGGCGCGGCGCCTGGAGCTTCGCCTCCCGCGCCGAGCAGGTGATCCAGCGCTTCGGCCTGGATCCCGAGGCCGGCGTCGACACCCTCTCCGGCGGCCAGAAGAAGCGCCTGGCGCTGGCGCGGGCGCTGGCGGAGGCGCCGGACCTGCTGCTGCTGGACGAGCCCACCAACCACCTGGACATAGACGCCATCGCCTGGCTCGAGGATTTCCTGCTGGAGTCCGGCGTCACCCTGGTGCTGATCACCCATGACCGGCGTTTTCTCGACCGGCTCGCGACCCGCACCGTGGAACTGGACCGGGGCCGGCTCGCGAGCTTTCCCTGCGGCTTCGCCGAGTACCAGCGGCGCAAGGAGCAGATGCTCGCGGACGAGGCGGTGCGCAACGCCAAGTTCGACAAGCTGCTGGCGGAGGAGGAGACCTGGATCCGCCAGGGGGTCGAGGCGCGGCGCACCCGCGCCGTGTACCGGGTGCAGCGCCTGGACCGGCTGCGGCAGGAGCGGGCGGAGCGCCGCGAGCGCATGGGCAGCGCCAGCCTCGCCCTGGACCGGGGCGAGAAGAGCGGGACCCTGGTGGCGGAGCTGGAGCAGGTGTCGAAGGGCTTCGGCGACCGGACCGTGGTGCGGGATTTCTCCTGCCGCATCCTGCGCGGCGACCGCATCGGAGTGATCGGCCCCAATGGCGCGGGCAAAACCACGCTGCTCAAGCTGATCCTGGGGCAGCTGGAGCCGGACTCCGGGAAGATCCGCCGCGGCACCCGGCAGCAGGTGGCCTACTTCGACCAGTTCCGCGAGGCCCTGAATCCGGAGGCGGCGCTCACGGAGGTGATCTCGCCGGGCTCGGAGTACGTGGAGATCGGCGGCACCCGCAAGCATGTGATCGGCTACCTCGGGGATTTCCTGTTCCCGCCGCAGCGGGCCCGCTCCCCGGTGAAGAGCCTCTCCGGCGGCGAGCGCAACCGCCTGCTGCTGGCGCGGCTGTTCGCGCGCCCCGCCAACGTGCTGGTGCTGGACGAGCCCACCAACGATCTGGACATCGAGACCCTGGAGCTGCTGGAGAGCCTGCTCCAGGACTACGACGGCACGCTGTTCCTGGTGAGCCACGACCGGGCGTTCCTGGACAACGTGGTGACCCAGGTGATCGCCTCCGAGGGCGACGGCAACTGGATCGAGAACGCCGGCGGCTACGACGACTGGGCCGCGTGGCGGGCGCGCCGCCGCGCCGCGGCGGAGGGCGCGAGGAAGCAGAAGGAGTCCGCGCCCGCGCCGCAGAGAAGCGCGAAGGCGCGCGGGGAGAGGCTCTCCTTCAAGGAGCAGAAGGAGCTGGCGGCGCTGCCGGAGCGCATCGCGGCGCTGGAAGCGGAGCAGTCGGCGCTCACGGAGCGGCTCTCGGACCCGCTGCTCTACGAGGCCAATCCCCGCGAGGCGGAGCGGGTGGCGGCGCGCCTCGCACAACTGGAGGGGGAAATCACCGCGGCCCTGGAGCGCTGGGAGGCGCTGGAGTCGCGCTCCTCATCCTGAGGCGCCCCGATTGTCCCCCCCATCACGGGGGCCTATATTTGAACTGAGTCCCAGGGCTCTCGCCGGCATGCCGGCGGACCGGAAGGAGGGCCCTTTTCAAGGAGGCGTTGGATCATGGCTGACATCAAACCGCGCTGGGAATGGCGTTCATTCGGCCGGCGCTTCGGGGACGCGGAGGCGCGGTTGGCCAGGCTCGCACCGGCCGGCGTTCAGGAAAGCGACGAGATTTACCTGCTTTCCGGCGCGGGCGACAACGTGAAGGTCCGCGACGCCCTGATGGACATCAAGGTGCTGCGGGAGGTCAACGCCGACGGCCTCGAGCAGTGGACTCCGGTCATGAAGGCGGGCTTTCCGCTTCCGGCGTCCGACGCGGCCAGGGTGCTCGAATCGCTGCATGTCCCGGCGCCTCCGCTGTCCCGCGCGAGCTTCACGCTCGACGAATTCCTTGAACAGTTCGCCACGCCGGGCGGTGCGATCCGTGTGGCCAAGGTTCACAAGCGGCGGACCAGGTACCTGGTCGGCGGCTGCATGGCGGAGCTCTCCGAGGTGGTGGCGAACGGCATACCCATCCGCACCATCGCCGTCGAGTCCGAGGACGCGGCGGCGGTCGTCCGCGCCGTCAATGAGCTCGGCCTCTGCGGCTATACGAACACCAGCTACCCCGTCGGTCTGGCGGCGCTGATTGACGGCGAGCCGGAACGCTACGCCGTCATCGACGCCGGCACCAATTCGATCAAGTTCCACATCGGCGAGCGCGACGCCAATGGACACTGGCGCACCGTCGTCGACCGCGCGGAAATGACGCGCCTGGGCGAGGGCCTCGCGCAGCAGGGCGTGATCATCGATGCCGCGCTCGAGCGCACCGTCGCCGCGATCGCCGGCATGGTCGAGGAGGCGATGCGGCACGGCGTGCGTGCGATCGCCGCCGTGGGCACGGCCGGCCTGCGCATCGCCTCGAATGGCAACGAGGTCGTCGCCGCCATCCGGCAGCGCACGGGCGTGCCCATCGAGGTGATCTCGGGCGACGAGGAGGGCCGGCTGG
>DASTHR010000352.1:0-3578 GCA_035718105.1 Burkholderiales bacterium | reverse complement strand
TGGTGTGCCCGATCTGCAAGGGGCCGCTGGTGTACAAGAAGCCGGAGAAGGAACTCGTCTGCAAGCCCGACCGCCTGGCGTTTCCAATTCGCGACGAGATTCCCGTGATGCTGGAGGACGAGGCGCGCAAGTTGGGACCGGAGGAAGAGGTCTGAGTGTGCCGCCCGCGGCGGCCTCCTGAGGCCCGGCGCCGCGGGCAGGACGCCCCGGCATGATCCCGCTTGTCCGGTCATGGTGGTCCCGGCGCCCGTGGGCGCCGACCCTGCTGCTTGCCGCGGCAATTCTCGCCGCCTGCGGCGAAAAGGTTCCGCCATTGCCTCGCCTTGGAGGCGATGCCGTGGTCCTGGCTTTCGGCGACAGCCTTACCTACGGCACCGGGGCGGCACCCGATGAGAGTTACCCGGCGGCGCTGGCGCGGCTTATAGGCCGCTCCGTGGTGAGCTCCGGGGTGCCCGGGGAGCTGTCCGGTGATGCCCTGGCCCGGCTGCCCGCCGCGCTAGACGAGCACCGGCCGGCGCTGCTGCTGCTGTGCTCCGGCGGCAATGATCTGCTGCGCCGCGTGGACGAGAGCCGGATCGAGGCGAACCTTCGGGCCATGATCGAGCTAGCACGGTCCCGGGGCGTGGCGGTGGTGCTGATCGGCGTCCCCAGGCCGCGCCTCATCGGTGGCCCGCCGGAGTTCTATTCCAGGCTGGCGGGAGAATTCCGCCTGCCCTACGAAGGCGAGATCGTGAAGAGCCTGCTGTTCGACAACGCGACCAAATCCGACCTGATCCATCCCAATGCCGACGGCTACCGTCGCATGGCCGAGGCCATCGCGCGGTTGCTGAAGGAAGGCGGCGCGGTGTGAAAGGCAACTAAGGTACAAGGAAACATTCCTTCCTGGTCCCCGCCCTCTCGCGCCTCCCACGCGTTCGACTTCCGACCATCGACTGCCACGCCATGCTTCCTTTCAAGGTTGTGATTCCCGCCCGTTTCGCCTCCACCCGGCTGCCGGGCAAGCCCCTGGCCGATATCGGCGGCAAGCCGATGGTGGTGCGGGTCGCCGAACGGGCGGCGCAAAGCGGCGCGCAGGAGGTCTGGGTGGCCACCGATCACGAACCGGTGGCGGCGGCGGTGCGCGACCACGGCTTCGGCGCGCTGATCACCCGTAGCGACCACCCGACCGGAACCGACCGCGTCGCCGAGGTGGTGGCGGCGCGCGGATGGGCGGACAGCGCCATCGTGGTCAACGTCCAGGGCGACGAGCCCCTGATCGAGCCGCTGCTCATACGCCAGGTGGCGGAGAGCCTCTCCGCCCATGCCGCGGCTTCCATTGCCACCGCCGCGCACGCCATCACCGACGCGGCGGCGTTCTTTGATCCCAACTCGGTCAAGGTCGTGCTCGACCGCGACGGCTACGCCCTGTATTTCAGCCGCGCACCCATTCCCTGGGCACGCGACGCCTTTGCAAGTAGCCGCGGCACCCTTCCGCAAGAGCTCGGCGCGCTGCGCCATATCGGCATCTACGCCTACCGGGCGATGTTCCTGCGCCGGTATGCCGGCCTGGCGCCCGCGCCCGCCGAGCAGGCGGAAGCACTGGAGCAATTGCGCGCCCTATGGCACGGCCATAGAATCAGCGTCGCCCTCTCCGCGCACGCGCCGGTGCCGGGGGTGGACACTGAAGCCGACCTGGAGCGTGTCCGGCGCGAATTTCTCACCGCGCCGCAACAAAAGCCGGACTGATACGGGAATACACGAATTCCATGCACGGCGGGGTGGTCTTTGCCTAACCTTGGCCGATTCGATCCGCCAGTTCGCTGGCGCAACCACGACGGGAGACGGAATGAAGCTCATTCTTCTGGGAGGCCCCGGTGCCGGCAAAGGCACCCAAGCCGCATTCATCACCACGCGCTACGGCATTCCCCAGATTTCCACCGGTGACATGCTGCGCGCCGCGGTAAAGGCGGGGACCCCGGTGGGCCTGGCGGCGAAGAAGGTGATGGACGCGGGGCAGCTGGTGCCCGATGACATCATCATCGCACTGGTGAAGGACCGCATCCGCGAGCCGGACTGCGCCAAGGGCTTCCTGTTCGACGGCTTTCCCCGCACCATTCCCCAGGCAGAGGCGATGAAGGAGGCCGGCGTGGAGATCGACTGCGTGGTGGAAATCGACGTGGCGGACGAGGAGATCATCCGCCGCATGAGCGGCCGGCGCGTGCACCTCGCCTCGGGACGCACCTACCACGTGGTGTTCAACCCGCCCAAGGTCGCGGGCAAGGACGACGTCACTGGCGAGGACCTGATCCAGCGCGCGGACGATAGCGAGGAGACGGTGCGCAAGCGCCTGACGGTGTACCACGCCCAGACAGAGCCGCTGGTGGAGTTCTACACCCATTGGGCCGCCACCGGCGACAAGCGGGCACCGCGGTGCGTGAAGGTTTCCGGCATCGGCGGCGTGGAGCAGATCCGCGACCGGATTTTTGCGGCGCTGGAACGGTGAACCTGGCCATGGGCAAGGGAAAACGGGGAAACCGCGCGACCCCGACGCACGCATCACCGATCATCACGCCGTGACGTCCATTCCCGATTTCACCGGCGCCGAGCGCTGGGTAGTGGAGTCCACCCTGAAGGAGCGCTACGGCGCCGTCCCGCCCCTGGACACAGGGGAGGCCGAGCTGCAGCTCGATCCCGCGAGCGAAACCCTGACGCCCTGCCCCGCGCTTTACTGGCAGGCCCAGGGCGCGGGCTTCGCCCTGATCAAGCTCGCGCCGTCCCGGTACCGCGGGATGTTCTTCTACTCCGTGCACGACCAGTACGACCTGGGCGATCGCGACTACGACGAGATCGCGGAATGCGTGTCGGTGCTGCTCAAGCTGCAGGAGGAACACGCGGCGCTGCGCGCGGACCTGAGCCCGGACGCCGAGCCGTCGAGGGTGGACGAGGCTTTCGCCAATCGCATCATTGATTTCTGATTCACACAGGGAGGGGACCAGCATGGCCAAACGCAACGCGTTCTATGCCCAGTCGGGAGGCGTCACCGCGGTGATCAACGCCTCAGCCTGCGGCGTGATCGAGACCGCGCGCAAGCACAAGGACAGAATCGGCAAGGTGTACGCCGGCCGCAATGGCATCATCGGCGCGCTGACCGAGGACCTGATCGACACCGGCAAGGAGTCCGCCGCGGCCATCGCCGCCCTCAAGCACACCCCCTCCGGCGCCTTCGGCTCCTGCCGCTACAAGCTGAAGAGCATCGAGGAGCACCGGGCCCAGTACGAGCGCCTGATCGAGGTGTTCAAGGCCCACAATATCGGCTATTTCTTCTACAACGGCGGCGGCGACTCCGCGGACACCTGCCTCAAGATGTCCCAGCTCTCCCAACACATGGGCTATCCGCTGCAGGCGATCCACGTGCCAAAGACCGTGGACAACGACCTGCCCGTCACCGACAACTGCCCCGGCTTCGGCTCGGTGGCCAAGTACATCGCGGTGTCCACCCGGGAGGCGAGCTTCGACGTCGCCTCCATGGCCAAGACCTCCACCAAGGTGTTCGTGCTGGAGGTGATGGGGCGGCACGCGGGCTGGATCGCGGCGGCCGG
>DASTHR010000351.1:0-15098 GCA_035718105.1 Burkholderiales bacterium | reverse complement strand
TTCCGCCACCTCCCGGTAGCGCGCCAGGCGATTCATCTGGAAGAACGGCCCCTCGTCGTAATCAAGCCCCAGCCACGCCATGCCGTCCAGGATCGCCTGCTCCGACTCCCGGGTGGAGCGCTCCAGGTCGGTGTCCTCGATGCGCAGGATGAATCTGCCGCCGTGGCGGCGGGCGTAGGCCCAGGAGAACAACGCCGTGCGGGCGCCGCCGACGTGCAGGTATCCGGTGGGGCTGGGAGCGAAGCGGGTGCGGACCATGGGCGTGGATTCAGGGGCGTAAAGGCGCGTATTCTACGCCAGCCGCCCCACGGACCGGTCGCGTTGACCAGAAGCTTCTGAATATGCTCTAATTCCGCCCTCTTCGGGCGGTTAGCTCAGCGGTAGAGCACTCGCTTCACACGCGAGGGGTCACTGGTTCGATCCCAGTACTGCCCACCAATTTCCCCGCCTTCCGCTTGCAGCCCCGGCAGTCGCCGAGCGAACTCGCGCTCGCCGGGTTGCGACTCAGAGCACCTTCCACGGATTCATCAGATGGTGCGGGTCGAACCCACGCTTCACGGCACGCATCAGGTCCAGTTCCACCTTGCCCTTGTAGCGCAGGATCTCCTGGCGCTTCAACTGGCCCAGTCCGTGCTCGGCACTGATGCTGCCCTCCAGCTCCGCCACGATGTCATGGATGACCCGGTTCACCTCGGCGGTGCGGGCAATGAAGTCGCGATTGGCCTGGGAGTCGGGCTTCGAAAGGTTGTAGTGGAGGTTGCCGTCGCCGATATGCCCGAAATTGATGATGCGCACGCCGGGGAAGATACGCGCCATGGCCTCGTCCGCGCGACGGATGAAGTCCGCCACCCGCGAAGTCGGCACCGCGATGTCGTGCTTGATGGACACCCCCTCGATGCGCTGCGCCTCAGAGACGCTCTCCCGCAGGAGCCACAGGCGCTTCGCCTGGGCGATGTCCTGGGCGATGGCCGCGTCCAGCACCCCGCCCTCTTCGGCCATCGCTGCCAACACCTGCTGCAGGACCGCGGACAGGTTCACCCCTTCCAGTGTGTCGCTCAACTCGGACAGCACATACCACTCGGCGGGGCGGGGCAGCGGATCCCGCGCGCCGGGAATGTGCCGCAGCACCAGTTCAAGCGCGACGCGCGCCACCATCTCGAACCCCGTCACGCGCTCGCCGCAGACGGCCCGAAGACGGTCGAGCAGCCGCACCGCGGCCTCAGGGTCGCGCACTGCCACCCAGGCGGTGGCACTGGATCGCGGCTGGGGAAAAAGCTTAAGCACCGCGGCGGTAATGATTCCAAGAGTGCCCTCCGCGCCGACGAACAGGTGCTTCAGGTCGTAGCCCGTGTTGTCCTTGCGCAGTCCCCGCAGGCCGTTCCAGACCCGGCCGTCCGGCAGCACGACTTCCAGCCCCAGGGTAAGCTCCCGCATGTTGCCGTAGCGCAGTACGGCCACGCCGCCGGCATTGGTCGAGAGGTTGCCGCCGATCTCGCAACTGCCTTCGGCGGCGAGTGACAGGGGGAACAGCCGGTCCACATCCTGCGCCGCCTCCTGCACCTGGCGCAGCTTGCAACCGGCCTCGGCGGTGAGGGTGTTGTTCGAGGCGTCAATGGCCCGGATCCGGTTCATACGCGACAGGTTGATGACCACCTCCTCGCCGTCGCCAGCGGGGGTGGCGCCGCCCACCAAGCCGGTGTTGCCGCCCTGGGGCACCATGGGCACCCGCTCTTGGGCGCACAACGCCACCACGCGCGAGACCTCGTCGGTACTGGCGGGCTTCACCACGCAACGCGCCTGGCCGACATAGCGTCCGCGCCAATCCGTGAGATAGGGCGCCATCGCCTGCTGCGTAAGGACGGCATCGGGGCCCACGAGGGCGGCCAGCCTGCGTTGAAGGGTGTCGGTGTTCATGGAGTCCTGCGGCCCGCGGAAGCGGAATTCTATGGGAAGGCTTGCCCTCTTGCGACGCCGTGGCCCCAGCGACAGCGCAGCGGCCGCGGAAAATGGAACCCGAATCCGCCACACCGGATGCAAACCGGATGCTCTACCTCTTGCGATTTTGATCTAAATCAAGAGAATCCGCACACCGGCCGGTACATTAGCACACGTTAATGAACCCAAAACGCCATTGAGGCCAACCCCCTTGGAGCCTTCATGAACCCATCTTCCACCGTGCTCGACCACTTACGCTCGCGGGGCCTGACCCGGCGCGGGTTCCTGCAGTACTGCGCGAGCCTGGCGGCCCTCATGGGCCTGCACCATTCCTCCGTCAACGCCATGGCCGAGGCCCTGGGCAAGGCCCGGCGCCCCTCGGTGATCTGGCTGCCGTTCCAGGAGTGCACGGGCTGCACGGAATCCATCACCCGCTCCGGCTCGCCGAGCATCGAGACCCTGATCTTCGACCTGGTGTCCCTGGATTACCAGGAGACGCTGATGGCGGCCGCAGGCCATGCCGCGGAGGAGGCCCGGGCCCAGGCCATGAAGGAGAATTTCGGCAAGTACCTGCTGCTGGTGGACGGCTCCGTGGCCACCGGCGAGAACGGCGCCTACTCCTGCATCGCGGGCGTCTCCAACCTCGAGGCGCTCAAGGAAGCGGCCAAGGGCGCGGCGGCGGTGATCGCCGTCGGCTCCTGCGCGGCCTTCGGCGGGCTGCCCAAGGCCCGGCCCAACCCCACCGCCGCGGTGGCGGTGTCCGAGGTCGTGAAGGACAAGCCGGTGGTCAACATTCCGGGCTGCCCCCCGATACCGGAGGTGATGACCGGGGTGCTGGCCCACTTCCTCACCTTCGGCAGGCTGCCGGAACTCGACCCCCTGGGCCGGCCCAAGGCCTTCTACGGTGAGACCATCCATGACCGCTGCTACCGCCGCCCGTTCTATGACCAGGGCAAGTTCGCCAAGACCTTCGACGACGAGGGGGCGCGCAGCGGCTGGTGCCTGTATGAGCTGGGCTGCAAGGGGCCGGTGACGTACAACGCCTGCGCCACCGTGAAATGGAACGCAGGCACCAGTTTCCCGATCCAGTCCGGCCACGGCTGCCTGGGCTGCTCGGAGCCCGACTTCTGGGACCTGGGGGGGTTCTACAAGCCCCTGTCCACGGTGAACTGGGGCAGCGCCAAGACCCTGGGGGCCGCGGCCGCGGCCGGGGTGGCGCTGGGAGCGGCGGCCGCCGCCGCGGCGCGCAAGCGCCAGGACGACTTCATCAAGGGAGACTGAGCCATGGAACTGCTGGAATTCGCGCGCGGCCCGGGCATGTTCTGGTCCGTGGTCATCTTCGTGATCGGCGTACTCTGGCGCCTCGTGGGTATTGTGCTGCTGCGCTCCAAGGCGGACCTCTCGGAGCCCCGCAACCCGGCAGCCTGGCGCGGCCTGCGCAACATCGTGATGCGCTCCTGGCCGCGCAGGGAGTTCCTGGGTGGCACCGTGTTCAACGAGACCATGGGCTACGTGTTCCACGTGGGCTTCCTGGTGGCGCTGTTCTTCTTCCTGCCGCACCTGTTGTTCTTCCGGGACGTGTCGCAGGGACTGATCGGCACCAGCTTCGGGCAGGTGTTCGGCTTCTCCTGGCCGGCGCTGCCCGGGGGCATGATCTACTTCTTCAGCGCGGTGTCGGTGGCGGCGCTGATCGCGGTGCTGATCCACCGCCTGATCAGCCCGGTGAAGCGGCTGATCTCCAACTTCGACGACTACTTCAGCTGGTTCGTGACCATCGCGCCGCTGGTGACGGGCATGCTCGCCTACAGCCACGTGGGCGCTCCCTACCAGACGCTGCTGGCGTTGCACCTGCTGTCGGTGAACCTGCTGCTGGTTTGGTTCCCCTTCGGCAAGCTGATGCACTCCTTCACCATCTTCGCCACGCGCTCGGTGCAGGGCATGCAGTTCGAGCGCAAGGGAGCCTCGCTATGAGCAACGTAAACGAGCAGCATCCGCTGGAGACGGACCAGCCGCGCTTCTCGGTTAAGAAGCCGGAGGTGCGCTTCGACCGCCAGGGCGAGATGCCCGACGAGCAGCGCGTGCGCAAAGCGATGCAGAACTTCGTCAAGGACTTCGGGCGCGTCGCCGCCCTCTACATGGAGTCCTGCATTCACTGCGGCATGTGCGCCGAGGCCTGCCACTTCTACGTCACCACCGAGGACCCGAAGTACACGCCGATCTGGAAGCTGGAGCCCTTCAAGCAGGCCTACAAGCGCGAGTACGGACCCTTCGCCTTCGTCTACCGGCTGCTCAACCTCAAGCACAGGGTGACGGTGGAGCAGCTGCAGGAATGGCAGGAGCTTATCTACGACTCCTGCACCGTGTGCGGGCGCTGCTCCCTGATGTGCCCGGTGAGCATCGACATCGCCAGCCTGGTGTCCCAGGCGCGCCACGGCATGTTCCAGGCCGGGTTGGTGCCCCACGAACTGTGGGCGGTGGCGGAGCGCGCCGAGCGCGAGGGCAGCCCCTTGGGGGCAACCCCGAAGGTGTTCAGGGACCGCTGCGAGTGGCTGGCGGACGACCACGAGGTTGACATCCCGGTGGACAAGGAGAAGGCGGACGTGCTGTGCGCCATGTCCTCCATCGAGATCATGAAGTTCCCCGGGTCCATCGTCGCCACGGCGAAGATCATGAAGCACCTGGGGGTGGACTGGACCTTCCGTAGCGACGGCTACGAGGCCACCAACTTCGGGCTGCTTTCGGGCAACAGCGCCTGGCAGAAGGACATGAGCATGAAGCTCATCAACGCCGCGGTGGCCTGCGGCGCCAGGGTGCTGATCCTGCCCGAGTGCGGCCACGCCTACGGCGCGCTGCGCTGGATGGGCGCCAACCTTTACGGAAAGCCCCTCCCCTTCCGGGTGATGCACATCGCCGAGTTCCTGGCCGAAGCGGTGAAGGGCGGCCACCTGAAGCTGAAGAAGCTCGACAAGTCGGCCACCTTCCACGACCCCTGCCAGATCGTGCGCCGCGGCGGCGTCATCGAGGCGCCGCGCGTCGTGCTGGAGGCGCTGGGGGTGGAGCTCCGGGAAATGTTTCCGGCCAAGGGGACGAACTGGTGCTGTGGCGGGGGCGGCGGCGTGGTGACCATCCACCGCGCCGACGGCCTGCGCTACAAGACCTTCCAGCTCAAGATGAAGCAGATCGAGGAGACCGGGGCGGAACTCCCGGTCACCACCTGCTCCAACTGCCGCCAGACCTTCGACGACGGCCAGGCCCACTTCAAGTGGGACAAGACCATGAACAGCCTGCTGGAGATGGTCGCCGACAACCTCGATGAGTAAGTCCGCTTTCTTGCGGACATGGAACAGGATCGTCCGGCCGAGGCCGGACCTACCGCGCCCAAGCAGTTTTCGCAAAAGGACCCGAAATGGCAGCTCAGACCGTAGTCGTTGACCCCGTCACCCGGATCGAAGGGCACCTGCGCATCGAGGCGGACACGGACGCGGAGGGCCGCATCACCCGCGCCTCCAGCGCCGGCGTGATGGTGCGGGGACTGGAGATCATCCTGCTCGGGCGCGACCCGCGGGACGCCTGGGCCTTCGCCCAGCGCATCTGCGGCGTCTGCACCCTGGTGCACGGCATCGCCTCGGTGCGCGCCGTTGAGGATGCCCTCAAGTACCGGATTCCGCGTAACGCCGAGCTGATCCGCAACCTCATGATCGCGGCGCAGTATGTACACGACCACGTGATGCACTTCTACCACCTGCACGCGCTGGACTGGGTGGACGTGGTCTCCGCACTGAAGGCGGATCCCAAGGCCACCTCGAATCTCGCGCAGAGCATCTCCGGCTATCCCAAGTCCTCCCCCGGCTATTTCGCCGACGTCCAGAAGCGGGTCAGGACCTTCGTCGAAGGCGGGCAGCTGGGCATCTTCGCCAACGGCTACTGGGGCCACCCGGCCTACAAGCTGCCGCCCGAAGCCAACCTGATGGCGGTGGCCCATTACCTCGAGGCACTGCAGTGGCAGCGGGAGGTGGCCAAGCTGCACGCCATACTCGGCGGCAAGAACCCCCACCCCAATTTCGTGGTGGGCGGCGTGCCGAGCGCGCTGTCGGTCAATCCCGCCGCGGCCCAGGGCGCGCCCAGTTTCAGGGGCGACGCAGGCACCGCCGTCAACATGATCGGCCTCGACCGCATCCGGGAGATCATCGGCGCGATGCGCGCATTCGTGGACCAGGTGTACGTGCCCGACACCCTGGCGATCGCCGGGTTCTACAAGGACTGGGGCGCCCAGGGCGAGGGGCTGGGCAACTTCCTCACCTACGGCGACTTCCCGGCCAAGACCATGTGGGACCCGGACAGCTTCATGATCCCGCGGGGCGTGATCCTGAACCGCGACCTCACCAAGGTGCATCCCCTGGACCTGCACGCCGAAGATCAGATCCAGGAATTCGTGGCCCACTCCTGGTACGACTACTCCGTGGGCAAGGACAAGGGCCTGCATCCCTACAGGGGAGAAACCACCCTCAAGTACTCCGGGCCCAAGCCTCCGTACCGGAACCTGGACGTCGACGCCTCCTATTCCTGGCTCAAGTCGCCGCGCTGGAAGGGCCACGCGGTGGAGGTGGGACCGCTGGCCCGGGTGCTCATGCTCTACGCCACCGGCCACAAGCAGACCCGGGAACTGGTGGAGATGACGCTCAAGACCCTGGACGTGCCGGTGGAAGCGCTCTACTCGACCTTGGGCCGCACCGCGGCGCGCACGCTGGAAACCAAGGTCATCGCGGATGCCATGCAGGGGTGGTACGACCAGCTGATCGCCAACATCAAGGGCGGCGACCTGCGCACGTTCAATGAAACACTGTGGGACCCCTCCACCTGGCCCCGGAAGGCCCAGGGGGCGGGCTTCATGGAAGCACCCCGCGGCGCCCTCGGACACTGGATCGTCATCGAGGATGGCAGGATCGCCAACTACCAGGCCGTGGTGCCCTCCACCTGGAATGCGGGTCCCCGGGACGCCAGGGGCCAGGACGGCGCCTACGAGGCCGCCCTGAAGGGAACGGTGCTGCAGGACGGCAAGCAACCGGTGGAGATCCTGCGCACCATCCACAGCTTCGACCCCTGCATCGCCTGCGCCGTCCACGTCATGGGACCCGAAGGCGAACAGCAGATAGAGGTCAAACTGCGCTGAACTGCAGTAGAATCGCCCATGGATCGGGGGTCCCGACGCAGGATCCCCGGAGGAGGAGGAACAGGTGGAAGACGTCCTGAAGCGGCTGCTGGAGGCGGAGGCCCGGGCCGAGGCGGTGGTCGCGGACGCCACCGCCCGGCGCGAACAGATTCTCCGGCAGGCAACCGATGAAGCCCGGGCTGCGGAATTGCGGTTCGAGCAGCGCATCCCCGAGATCCAGGGGTCCTTTTCCGGGAAGGCCGAAGAGCGTGCCCAGCAGGCCATCGCCGAACTCAAGCGCCGCTATGAGGAGCGCCACAAGAGCCTTCGCGCCCTGGCCGAGCGTCAGACCGCGGAGGCGGTGACCTCCGCCATGGGCATACTGCTCGACGCCGAGAAGTACGGCTGACCCCCCGGCCATGAATGCCCTTGCGCGCTACGCCTACCTGCGGACGCGCGTATCCCTGATGGCCGGCCGCCTCCTGCCCCAGGACCGGCTGAGCGCGCTCATAGACGAGCCCGTGGGAGAATCCGAGCCGGTACAGCAGGCGGCGCGCAGTCTCGGCCTCGATCCCGCGGACCCGGCAGTCACCGGCAGCACCCTGGAGCAGCGGCTGGTAAGCGCCTTCCTCAATGACTTCGTGATCCTGGTGCGGCCACTGCACGGCGCCGCCCGCGACCTGCTGCTCTACTGGGCGCACCGGGTGGAACTGGCGAACCTAAAGGCCATCATCACCGGCAAGCTCACCGGACAGGCCGCGCCGGCCATACGAGGGGAACTCCTGGACATGGGCCCGTTCGCGGCACTTCCGGTGGAGGATCTGCTGCGCACCGAGGACATGGCTGAACTGCTGCGCCGGCTCGACACCACGCCGTACTCCGACATCGCGCGTCAGGCGCGTCGGGTGTTCGAGGAGCAGCATGACGCCTTTGCCCTGGATGCGGCGATAGACCGGCGCTACTTCGCGGGACTTTTCCGTCGCGCACGGGCATTGCGCGAGCCGGGAGCCGCGGAGGTTCGTCATCTCGTGGGAACCGTGGTGGACCGAACCAACCTGGTGTGGCTGCTGCGATACCGTTTCGCCTACAACCTGGGTCCCGCCCAGTCCTACTACCTCCTGATCTCCGACACCTACCGCCTCTCCGGCTCCCAGCTCATGGCGCTGGCACAGCTGCCGAGCCTGGAGCAGGTAATCTCGCGCCTGCCCGAACCCTATGGCCCCTGGCTGCGGGGCGCCAGCACCAGTTTCGACGTGGTGCGCGTCCTGGACGCCGAGACCTGGCGTTTCGCCGAGACCCAGGTGCGGCGCAACGCGCCCGGACTGGCCGCCGCATTCGCCTACCTCCTGCTGCGGGAACGCGACCTGCGGCAGCTGCGATCCATCCTCAAGGGCAAGCGGCTGCGCTTCGATGCCGCGCTGATCCGCGCCGCCACCGGCCTCGGCGAGCCCGCCATCGTCTGACCGAGGCCATGTTCCGTCCCTCCCCCATGCAGCATGTCACGGTGCACGTCGTGCGCGAGGACGCGCCCATGGCGGCGCTGGTGCTGGCGGACTGCGGAGTGTTCAATCCGGAGACCGCCCACGCCTACGGCGACAGGCTGCCGGAGCTGCCGGGTGCCCGTTACCGGGACCTGTACCTCGGAGCCCGCGCCCTGCTGGACAAGATCCAGGGCTTCCGCGGGCAAGCCCCGGCGGCCACGCTTGCGCCCGCCCGCCGCCTGGTGACCGAGGAGGAGCTGGCGAAGCTCGAGGCCTGGCTGCGCGAACGCTGGATCGAGTGCTCCCATTGCGAAGAGGCGTTCCGGCGCAACGACGAGGAGCGGGCCCGGGCCCAGGAGCTGCTCCGCGCACTGGACGACTTCTCGACCCTGGACATAGACCTCAACGTCCTGCAGCAGCAGGGGCGGCGCTTTCTGGACGTCCAGCTCGGGACGCTGCCCGGCCAGAACCTGGCGCGACTCAAGGAAGCGGCAGGCCTCGCCGGTTACCTGGTGAGCGCCTTCCGGGAAAGCGGAGGTCTCGCCCAGGCCATTGCGGCCGGTCCCGTCGGCCGCGAGGACGAGATCCGCCCGCTGCTCGCGGCGGCCGGCTGGCAGCCCGTCGCCATTCCCCAGGAATTCCGCAGCCGGCCGGAGAAGGTGCGGGAGGAACTGCTGGCGCGCCTTGGGACCACCAACGAGGCCGAGCAGATCCTCGCCGAGAAACAGGCCCGCACGCTGGCGGAGATCGACCCGGAACTCGCGCGGGCAGAACAGGCACTGTTGCTGGCGGAGCCCTATGTGGAACTGGTGGGCGAGGCCCTGCGCGCCCGCGGGGGCCTGTCGCTCATCAGCGGATGGGTGCCGCGGGACCGCATCCCGGAGCTGGAGAGGGCCCTGCGGGAGCAGATCGGTGAGCGCTTCTTTCTCACCAGCCGGGCGCCGGAGCCCGCCGAGCGCTCCCGGGTTCCGTCCATGATTGAGTACCACAGCTGGCTCAGGCCCTTCGCCGCCATGGTGCGCAATTACGGCGTGCCACGCTACGGCGAGATCGACCCCACGCTGCTGTTCGCCGCCAGTTTCGTGCTCATGTTCGGAATGATGTTCGGCGACATCGGCCACGGCGGCGTCATTGCCCTGGCCGGGGTGTTGCTCTGGCGCAGGCTGCGGGGCTTCGGCCCCTTCGTGCTGGCCATCGGCGCGTCGTCCGCCGTGTTCGGCTGGCTCTATGGCAGTGTCTTCGGCATCGAGCACTGGCTGCACCCGCTATGGATGTCGCCCATGAGCGACCCGGTGAGGATGCTGACCGTGGCGCTGTACTGGGGCATCGGCTTCATCCTCGTGGCCACGGTCCTCACCATCATCAACCGGCTCAACGACGGGGACCTGGCCGGCGCAATGCTCGACGGCAAGGGACTCGCCGGTCTGCTGTTCTACGCCGGAGGCATCTACGCGGTGTGGGAAGCGTTTCGCGGGCACTTCGGTCCGCTGGAACTGGCCGCCCTCGCCGTGCCCATGTCGGCAATCCTGGGCTACAAGTGGCACGAGAACCAGGGCCCGCCGGCGGAACGCACCCTGGTGGTACTGATCGAGGGTTTCGAGACGGTGATGGGCTACTTCGCCAACACCCTGTCCTTTCTGCGCGTGGCGGCCTTCAGCCTCAACCACGTGGCGCTGTTCCTGGCGGTATTCACCATCGCCAACATGCTGGGAACCGCCGGGCACTGGATCACGGTGATCCTGGGCAACCTGTTCGTGCTGGTCCTGGAGGGCGCCATCGTCGCGATCCAGATCCTGCGCCTCGAGTACTATGAGGGCTTTTCGCGTTTCTTCAGCGGCGACGGCAGGGAGTTCCAGCCCCTGCGGCCGGTTTCAAAAATCAACAAATCTGGAACTGCCTGAAAGGAGCATGCCATGTACTTCCTCCTCGCCCTGATGACCCTCTGCGTCGCGGGCATCGTTGTTCTGGGGCTGTACCTTGAATTCAGCCCGCCGCGATCCGGCCTTCAGGCGAGGCGATGGTTCAAGGGAACGGTGGGCGCCAACCTCGTGCTGTTCGTCATCGCCCAGGTCGGCCTGCTGATCCTGGGCATGCAGGACGTCATGGCCCAGAGCGCGGCGGCGCCGAGGGAGGTGTCGGTGGGGCTCGGGCTGGCCCTGATCGGCATCGGCATTCCCACGGGGCTGGCCGCGATCGGCGCGGCCCTGGCGGTGGGCCCGGTCGGCGCGGCCGCCATCGCGGCCATCACCGAGAAGCCCGAGACCTTCGGCCGCAGCCTGGTCTACCTGGGCCTGGCGGAGGGCATTGCAATCTACGGCCTGGTGCTGAGCATTCTGATGCTCGGCAGGATTTGAGCGGGACGTCCATGGACACGAGTCCCTCGCCGGCCGGCGGCGCCCGAATCATCGTCGCCGGCAGCGCCGCGCTCACCGAAGGCTTCGCGCTGATCGGGGTGGAGACCCTGCCCGACGCCAGCGCCGAGCAACTCGAGGCGCTGCTCGCGGAACTGTGGAAGCGAGACCAGAAGGCCCTGCTCTTCATCGAGCATGGGCTCGCCCGCGGCGCCGGTCCCTGGCTGAAGCGGGTGCGCGACGACAGCGGGCGCATCGTGGTCACCGAGGTCCCGCCGCTGCACACACCGGGGGATTACCACCCTCTGGTCGAAGACGTCGTCAGGGCCGTGCTCGGCCCGACGGCGCTGGAGGAATCGTGAGCAATCGGACCACGCGCATCGAGGACCTGGAGGCGGCGCTCATCTACCGTGCCGAGGTGCTGGCCGACGAGTACCTGAATGGCGCCGAGCGCGCCCGTGGCCAGATCGTGGAGGAGTCCTCCAAGACGCTGCGGCTGCGGGAAGAGCGCGAGATCCTCTCCGCCAAGGCCCGCGCGGAGCGGCTGTACCGCCAGCGGGTGCAGGCCGCGGAAATCAGGCTGCAGGAGGAACTGGATCACCTGCGCTGGACCCTGGTGCAGTCGGTGCTGGAGGACGTCAAGTCGCGGCTGGCCCAGGTGGCGGAGGACAGCGAGTTGTATCTGCCGCTGCTCAAGGGCTACCTCGCCCGTGGCGCGGGCGCCATCGAGCGCGACGATCTGGTGGCGCGGGTGGCCGCGCGCGATCTGCCGCGGCTCGCGCCGCGCTGGGCCGAGATCGTGAACGAGACGGCGCCGGGCAAGCGCGTCGTGCTCGCCCCGCAGCCGCTTGAGACCCTGGGCGGGATATTGCTGGAGAGCGCCGACGGCCGCATCCGGGTGGACAACACCTTCGAGGGCCGCCTCGATCGCCTGCAGGCCGAGGTGCACCGCGCGGTCACCGAACGCCTGTTCGCCTCGGCGGAGCACATGGGAGCACTGTTCAGTGGATAAGATCGCATCCGGCGAGGTTATCGACATCAACGGCCCGATCGTCACGGTGCGGCTGCCCGGGGTGCCCAACGGCGGGCAGGTGCGTATCGGTCGGCTCGGGTTGATGGGCGAGGTCATCGGCCGCGACGGCGACCGGGCCCTGGTTCAGGTCTACGAGTCCACGGAATCGGTGCGCCCCGGTGAAATCGCCGAGGCGCTGGGTCATCCGCTTTCCGTGGAACTTGGGCCGGGCCTGCTGGGAACCATCTTCGACGGCGTGCAGCGGCCGCTCTCGGCCATTTTCCGATCCAGCGGCGACCACGTGGCCCGGGGCCTGGCGGTGCCCGCGCTGGACCGCGAGCGGACGTGGCGATTCCTGCCCGACCCCGGTCTCAAGGTGGGGATGCATATCGCCGGCGGGGCAGTGCTGGGCACGGTGCAGGAGACCCCCAGCATCGTGCACCGGGTCCTGGCGCCACCCGACGCCCACGGCGAACTCTGCGACCTGGCGCCGGAGGGAGAGTACACGGTGGAGGAGACGGTGGCGCGCCTGCGCGACCGTGGCGGGCGCATCCGCAAGCTCGGCATGTATCATCGCTGGCCGGTGCGCACGCCCCGGCCGTACACGCGGCGGGACCATGCCGTCGCGCCCCTGATCACCGGCCAGCGGATCCTGGATACCTTCTTTCCCCTGCTGAAGGGGGGCAAGGCGGCAATTCCGGGTCCCTTCGGCGCCGGCAAGACCGTAACCCAGCAGCAGATCGCCCGCTGGTCCAACGCGGAGATCGTGATCTACGTCGGCTGCGGCGAGCGCGGCAACGAACTGGTGGAAATCCTGGAGACGTTCCCGGAGCTGATCGACCCCAGCACGGGCCGCCGCCTGATGGAGCGCACACTGCTGGTGGCCAACACCTCCAACATGCCGGTGGTGGCGCGTGAGGCCTCCATTTACGTGGGTGTCACCCTGGCGGAGTACTACCGCGACCAGGGCTACGACGTGGTGATGGTGGCGGACTCCACCAGCCGCTGGGCGGAGGCGCTGCGGGAAGTGGCCGGCCGGCTCGGGCAGATGCCGGTGGAGGAAGGCCACCCGGCCTACCTCGCTTCGCGCCTCGCCGCGTTCTACGAGCGCGCCGGACGCGTCGAGGCCCTGGCCCCCGGATTGCGCGGCTCGGTGACGCTGATTGGCGCGGTGTCGCCCCCGGGCGGCGACTTCTCCGAGCCCGTCACCAGCCACACCAAGGAAATGGTCCAGACCTTCTGGGCGTTGTCCAAGGAGCTGGCGGACGCGCGCCACTACCCGTCGGTGGACTGGAACGAGAGCTTTTCGGGCTATGTTTCCACCGCCGCCCAGTGGTGGGCCGACAACGTGGATCCGCGCTGGGCGGAGTTCCGGGCCGAAGCCCTGGGCCTGCTGGCGCAGGCCGACCAGCTGGCGCGCATCGTCAATCTGGTGGGACCGGAGGCGCTCTCCCCGGCGCAGCGCTGGGCGCTGGAGGGCGCGAGCCTGATCCGGGAATCGGTGCTGCAGCAGAGCGCCATCGACCCGAAGGACAGCTTCTGCTCGCCGCAGAAGCAGTTCGCCCTGCTCGCCCTGGTGCTGGATCTCTACCACCAGGGGCTGGAGCTCCTGGGGCTGGGCGTACCGGTGCAGCAGCTGCTGCGCCTGTCCATTCTGGGGCGGGTGCGGCGCGTCAAATCGGCCGTCGGCAGCGACGAACTCCATGGCCTGGACGGCCTGCGGGAGGAGCTCCGGGCCGCGTTTGACGCCCTGCGCTTCGAGTACGCGGGCGGGAAGGAGAAAGCGGTCTCATGAAAGAGAAGGAATACCGCATGGCGTCGGCCGCCCGCGGCGGCCTGCTGTTCATGAAGGGCGTGTCCGGGGTGGGCCTGGGCGACCGGGTGCTGGTGCAGGACCATGCCGGGCGCAAGCGCAACGGGATCGTGATCCGCAGCTCGAACGAGGCCGTCCTGGTGCAGGTGTTCGAGGGCACCGAGGACATGGACCTGGAGCGCACCTGGGTGCGCTTCCTGGAGGAGCCGTTCGAGGTCGCTCTCTCCCCCGACCTGCTTGGGCGCATCTTCAACGGCGTGGGCAACCCCCGCGACGGCCGGCCCGCGGTGGTCTCCGGGCTGAAGCGCAACGTGAGCGGCGCGCCGGTGAACCCCGCCGCCCGGGCCTATCCCCGCGAATTCATCCAGACCGGCATTTCGACCATCGACGGCCTGAACTCCCTGGTGCGGGGCCAGAAGCTGCCCATCTTCTCCGGTTCCGGCCTGCCCCACAACCGTCTCGCCGCGCAGATCGTGCGCCAGGCAAGGCTGATCGGCGAGGAGTCGCGCTTCGCCGTGGTGTTCGCCGCCATGGGCGTCTCCTATGGCGACGCCCGCTTCTTCCAGGAAGATCTGGAGGGCAGCGGCGTGCTGGGCAACGTGGTCATGTTCATCAACCTCGCCGACGACCCGCCCATCGAGCGCCTGATCCTGCCGCGCACCGCGCTGACCGTGGCCGAGTACCTCGCCTACGACCTGGACCTGCACGTGCTGGTGGTGATGACCGACATGACCAATTACGCCGAGGCGCTACGCGAGGTGGCGACCGCCAAGGGGGACGTGCCGGCGCGCAAGGGCTACCCCGGTTACCTCTATTCGGACCTGGCGGAAATCTACGAGCGCGCGGGCAGGATCAAGGACCGCCACGGCTCCATCACCATGGTGCCGGTGGTGTCCATGCCGTCGGACGACATCACGCACCCCATCCCGGACCTGACCGGGTACATCACCGAGGGCCAGATCGTGCTCTCCCGGGAACTCCACACCCAGGGCGTGTACCCGCCGGTCAACGTTCCCCCTTCCCTTTCGCGCCTGATGAAGGACGGTATCGGCAAGGACGACACGCGGGAGGACCACCCGCGGGTGGCGGCGCAGCTTTATGCCTCCTATGCCAAGGCGCTGGAGGTGCGAAATCTGGCCTCCATCATCGGCGCCGAGGAACTCTCCGAAGGCGATCGCCAGTACCTGCGCTTTGCGGAGGGCTTCGAGAGGCGCTTTGTCGGCCAGGGCGAGGACGAGGACCGCTCCATCATCGAGACCCTGGGCATCGCCTGGGACCTGCTTTCCATGCTTCCCCCGGAGAGCCTGTCGCGGGTGCGGGAGGAGGACCTCAATCTGCACCACCGCTGGCAGCCCGA
>DASTHR010000350.1:0-9499 GCA_035718105.1 Burkholderiales bacterium | reverse complement strand
TTCTCGCCCTCCGCCAGCTGCAGATGCAGTTCCGGCGTGCTCACCGCATCGGGGATCCCGTGCAGCGTCGCGCCGACGTCCGGCTGCCGGCTCAGGTATTCCAGCAGCCGTGCCCCGGCGTACAGGCCGTCGTCGAACCCGTACCAGCGTTCCTTGAAAAAAATGTGACCGCTCATCTCGCCTGCCAGCAGGCCGCCGCTTTCCCGCAGCTTGGCCTTGATCAGCGAATGCCCGGTTTTCCACAGCACCGGGGTGCCGCCGTGGCGGCGGATCCAGGGCGCAAGATTGCGGGTGCATTTCACATCGAAAATGACGGACGCTCCAGGGTTGCGCGACAGCACGTCGGCCGCGAACAGCATCAGCTGGCGGTCGGGGTAGATGATGGCGCCGTCGCGGGTCACGACGCCCAGCCGGTCGCCATCGCCGTCAAAGGCCAGGCCCAGTTCCGCGTCCCCCTTTCGCAGGGCCTGCACCAGGTCCTCGAGGTTGGCGGGTACGGAGGGGTCCGGATGGTGGTTGGGGAAGCCGCCGTCCACCTGACAGAAAAGCTCCTGCACCTCGCAGCCGAGGCGCCGGTAGAGCGCCGGAGCGTAGGCGCCCGCCACGCCGTTGCCGCAGTCCACGGCGATCTTCATCGGACGCGCCAGCCGGATGTCGCCGGCGATGCGCGAGAGGTAATCCTCGGCGATATCGCGGCGGCTAAAGCCGCCGCTCCCGGTTGCCAGCTCGCCCTGCTCCAGCCTCCGGCGCAGCCCCTGGATTGCGTCACCGGACAGGGTATCGCCGCCGATCATGATCTTCAGCCCGTTGTAGTCCGGCGGATTATGGCTGCCGGTCACCATTACGCCCGAGCCCGTGCCGAGGTGAATGGCGGCAAAGTAGAGCATCGGTGTCGCCACCAGCCCGACGTCCACCACGTCCATTCCCGCGGCCTGGATGCCTCGCGCCAGAGCCGCGGCGAGCTCCGGCCCCGAGAGGCGCCCATCCCGGCCCACCGCCACGGCGCGCTGGCCCCGGGCGGCCGCCTCTGACCCGATGGCGCGGCCAATGGCCGTGACGATTTCAGGGGTGAGCGTGCGGCCGACAATGCCGCGGATATCGTAGGCCTTGAAGATTTCCGTGGGTAGCGAGGTCATGGATTCGCAAGCCGTGGTGTGTGAGACCGGATTATAGGCGAGTCGGGGCTTACCCCGGTTCGCGGCCAGCCGCTTCGAAGAACGACAGCAGACGCTCGGGCAGCCAGTCCAGGGTGCCAGGGAAGCGGCCGCTCACGAAACCGACGTGGCCGCCCTCGTCGGGAAACTCCAGGGTCACTGTCGGGGAGACCTCCTCCGGCACGGGCAGGCAGGGCGGCGGAACGAAGGGGTCGTTGCGTGCGTTGAGCACCAGGGTCGGTACCCGGATCAGGCCGAGCAGGGGCTTGCTGCTGGCCCGGCGCCAGTAGTCGTCGGTGTTCCGGAAACCGTGCAGCGGCGCGGTCACCACGTCGTCGAACTCCCGCAGCGTGGAGGCGCCCCGCACGGCGTCGGGGTCGTAGAGCCCGGGAAACCGGGCGAGCTTGGCCAGGCTGCGGGGCTTGAGGGTGGCGAGGAACAGCCGGGTGTAGAAGCGGTTCAGGCCGCAGCCCAGGGCGTCGCCGGAGACCGTCAGGTCCAGGGGTGCCGAAACCGATGCCGCCGCTCCCACCACTTCTCGCGCTGCCGTTCCCTGCTCCCCGAGCCACTTCAGCAGGGCGTTGCCCCCCAGGGAGACGCCCGCGGCGTAGACCGGGCCGGCGGCGCTCCCCCTCAGGCGCCGCAGGACCCAGTCCACTTCCGCGGAGTCACCCGAGTGGTAGGCGCGGGCAAGGCGGTTGGGCTGGCCGCTGCAGCCGCGGAAGTGCGGCACCACTCCGGCCCAGCCCCGGGCGCGAAGCGCCCGCATCAGCGCCAGGGCGTAGTGGCTGCGGGAGCTTCCTTCCAGGCCGTGGAACGCCACCACCAGCGGGCGCCGGGGCGGAGCGTCCACCCAGTCCAGGTCGATGAAATCGCCGTCCGGGGTTTCCCAGCGCTCGCGACGGTAGCCCGGGGGGTTTCCCGCCAGCAGCGGCGCGTAGACGGTCTGGGCGTGGCCGCCGGGCAGCCAGCCGGGCGCGCGGTAGCGCCGCAACTCAGTGCAGCACCGTGGGCATGTCCCGGGGCGGTGTCTCAGACACCTTGGCCGCGGGCGATGCATGGTGGGCCAGCATCCGCCAGCCCCGGGTGGTGAGCAGGTAGACGTTGGTGGTGGTGACGCTGTGGCGCGGCCCCGCCTCGCCGATGACCTGGATGTTCTCGGTCAGGCTGCTCACGGCGAGGGTGGCGCCGTTCACCAGCTGCCTCCCCGTCAGGGAGAAGCGCAGGCTGGGCCCGTCGCGGAACAACTGGCGCCAGCTCTCCCGGATCGCTTCGGCTCCGCATAATCGGGGACCCGACGGGTGGATGCAGATGATGTCCTCGTCATCTGCCCACACGGCCATCATGGATTCCAGGTCCGCCTCCTCGAAGGCGCGGTAGAACGCGGCCTCCGCTTCCAGCGGGGAACCGAACAGCAGCGCCTTCATGGGGACGGAATCCCGGCAAGAACCTGCTCCGGGGTCAGGCGCCGCATGCAGTCGAAGTGGCCGAGGGGACACTCGCGCTTAAAGCAGGGACTGCAGGGCAGCTCCAGGCTCAGCACTTGCGCCCGTTCCGAGAGCGGGGGTGTGAAACCCGGGCTCGAGGAACCGTAGATGGCGATCATGGGCCGGTCCAGCGCGGCCGCCACGTGCATCAGGCCCGAGTCGTTGGTCACCGCAAGCGCCGCGCCGCTGATCAGGTCAATGGCGTCGCCGAGGCTGGTGCGCCCGCACAGGTTCAGGCAGCGCCCGCCGGAGAGGCGCTCGATCGCGGCGCCCACCTCCGCGTCCTTCGGGGAGCCCAGCGCCCACACGGTGTACCCGAGTCCGTCCAGGCGCTCCGCCAGAGCCGCATAATGCTCCTCGGGCCAGCGCTTGGCGGGCCCGTATTCGGCGCCGGGACAGAGCACGGCCAGCGGCCCGGCCGGTGCGAGGCCGAGACGGCCCAGGGTCGCGGCGCGCTGCTGCGGGCTGACGCGGAGTTCAGGCCGCGGCAGCGGGCGCTCGAGGGGCGCATTGCGCGGCTCGGCGAGCAACGCGAAACGCTCCACCATGAGGGGATGGCGCTGGCGGTCCAGGTGGCGGGCGTCGTTGAGGATGCCGCGGCGCATTTCGCCCGTGAAGCCGGTGCGCAGCCGTATCCCCGCCAGCCATGGAACCAGGGCCGACTTGAAGCTGTTGGGGAGGACGATGGCCTGGTCGTAGGCCCGGCATTTCAGGGAGCGGGCCAGGCGGTAGCGCGGCCGCAGCCCGAGTTCGCCGTGACCGAAGGGGCCGAGGATGACCTCGCGCACCTCCGGCATGCGCTCCAGTACCGGCGCGGTCCAGGGCGGCGCGAGGGCGTCCACGACCACTCCGGGATGGCGCTGGTGCAGGCGCCGCAGCAGGGGTTGGGCAAGCACGGTGTCGCCCACCCAGGCGGGGGCGATCACCAGGATGCGGTGCACGGGCGGCGCGGAGCGGCCGCTCAGTGGTGGCCGGAGCGCGGCCCGCCCTTCAGGCGATACAGGGTGCCGCAGTACGGGCAGAGCGCCTCTCCGGTCCGGTCCACCGGCAGGAACACCCGGGGATGAGAATTCCACAGCCGCATCGACGGCATGGGGCAATGCAGCGGCAGGTCCTGCGCCGTCACTTCAATGGTCCGCTGCGGGTTATCCGTCTTTTCGTCCTGCATGGTTTCGGTGCCTCAGGCTGACATACCTTAGACGTAGGCGAGCCACTCGCCGTGGGATCCGCTGCGGCCGTTCACCAGGTCGAAGAACATCGCCTGCAGCCTTGCGGTGATCGGCCCGCGACTGCCACCGCCAATGGGACGGTTGTCGAGTTCCCGGATCGGGGTGACCTCGGCCGCGGTCCCGGTAAAGAAGGCCTCATCGGCGCAGTACACCTCGTCGCGGGTGATGCGCTTCTCGATGACCTGGAGCCCGGCTTCCCCCGCCAGCGTGATCAACGTGTCGCGGGTGATGCCCTCCAGGCAGGAGGTGAGGTCGGGCGTGTACAGCTTGCCCTTCTTCACGATGAATATGTTCTCCCCCGAGCCCTCGGCCACGAAGCCGTCAACGTCCAGGAGCAGCGCCTCGTCGTATCCGTCGTGGGCGGCTTCCTGGTGGGAGAGGATGGAATTGGCGTAGGTGGTCACCGACTTCGCCCGGCACATGTTCACGTTGACGTGGTGGCGGGTGAAGGAGGAGGTCTTGACCCGGATGCCCTTCTCCAGGCCCTCGGCGCCCAGGTAGGCGCCCCAGGGCCAGGCCGCGACGGCCACATGGGTGGAAAGGGTGGTGGCGGCGATGCCCATGGCCTCCGAGCCGTAGAAGGCGATGGGGCGGATGTAGCAGGACTCGAGTTTGTTCTCCCGTACCACCTGGCGCTGGGCTTCCATCAGGGTCTGGCGGTCCCAGGGCATCTTCATCATGAAGATGTGCGCCGAGTTGAACAGGCGCTCGGTATGCTCCTGCAGCCGGAAGATGGCGGTGCCACGCGGAGTGCTGTAGGCGCGGACCCCTTCGAACACGCCCATGCCGTAGTGCAGCGTGTGGGTGAGCACATGGGTGTTGGCTTCGCGCCAGGGCACCAGCTTTCCGTCGTACCAGATCACCCCGTCCCGGTCGGCCATCGACATCTTGCGCGTCTCCGCAGTGCAAAAAGGCGAATTCTAGCCCATTTTGTCCCGCCCATGGCCGCCGGCCGGACTTTGCCGGCCTCGGCTATACTGGACTCTTCAACCTAGAACCGTGGCAATCCGAGAACCCGGCCATGCTGCATCGCCTGCGCGCCCTGAGTCGCCTCCTTGAAGCCCGCGCCATGGGCCAGGGCCTGCCCCCGGAGGAGCAACTCAAGCGCAAGCTCCTGGTGTTCGCCGCCGCCCTGATGAGCTTCGCCACCGTTCTGTGGCTCGCCATCTACTGGGCCATGGGGGTGCAGTTCTCGGCAACCATCCCCTTCGCCTACCAGGTCGCCACCGGCATCGCCCTCAGCCTGTACCTGGCGCGAGGGGATTTCCGGCTCTACAGCAACGTGCAACTGTCGCTGTTCCTGTTCTTCCCCTTCGGCATGCAGTGGAGCATCGGCAGCTACGTGAGCTCCTCGGGGGTGATGCTGTGGGCGCTGCTGGCGCCCCTGGGCGCCATCGTCGTGCAGGGCTGGCGCGAGTCCATCGCCTGGTTCGTCGCCTACCTGGTGCTCACCGCCCTGTCGGGCTTCTTCGACTACTACCTCGCCACCGGCCGGCAGGAGGGCGTCCCGATGCACACCATCGCGGTGTTCTTCGGGCTCAATTTCGCCAGCATGTCGGTGATCGTCTATATCCTGTTCCGCTACTTCGTGCAGGAGCGCGAGGAGATCCAGTCCCGCCTCGATCGCGAGCACGAGTTGCTGCTCGAGGAGCAGGCGAAGTCCGAGCGCCTGCTGCTCAACATCCTGCCGCCCGCCATCGCCGAGCGCCTGAAGCGGGGCGAGACCACCATCGCGGACGGGCATTCCGACGTGACGGTGATGTTCGCGGACATCGTGAATTTCACGCGGCTTACCGAGAAGATCCCGCCCCTGGAGATGATCGCGCTCCTGAACAAGGTGTTCTCCAGCTTCGACGCGCTGGTGGAGAAGCACGGCCTGGAGAAGATCAAGACCATCGGCGACGCCTACATGGTGGCGGGCGGGCTGAGCGGCCAGCACGGCACCGTGGAGCAGGTTGCCGACGTGGCGCTGGAAATGCTGGAACTTTTCCGCCGCGACCCCGACTTCACCCGCCATGACATGGGCCTGCACCTGGGCATCGCCACCGGGCCGGTGGTCGCGGGTGTCATCGGCATCAAGCGCTTCATCTACGACATGTGGGGCGACACGGTGAACGTGGCGAGCCGGCTCAGCTCGGAGGGCACGCCGAATGCCATCTGGGTGGACGGCGCGACCCGCCGCCGGCTGGAGGCCCGCTACCTCCTCGAGGGCCCAACCATCGTCGTGCTCAAGGGCAAGGGCCCGACGCCGCTGCACCGGCTGGTGGCCCGTCGCGAGGCCGCCGCAAGCGCCGCCTAAAGGGGCGCACCGAACACCCGCTCCCAGAGCGCCTGCACGGCCGCCCGCTCCGCGGCCTGCGTGTCCGGATCCACCCGCGCTTCCCCCGCCCCGTTGAGCCTGAGCTGGTGCTGGATGCGCCGGTATCCCCGGTAGGCGTTGCGCGCCTGCTCCGCGAGGAGCGGCGGGATCAGCCCCAGCTCCCCGGCGAGCTTGAGCAGCGCGATGTTGCCGACGTTGCCGGTGAGTCCGGGATGCGCCGCGGCGTGGCCCAGCACCAGGTACTGGACGATGAATTCCACGTCGATGATTCCCCCGGGGTCGTGCTTGACGTCGAACATCCCGGAGGCATTGGGGTGGCTGTCCAGCATTTTCCTGCGCATCGCTACCACCTCGGCCGCGAGGGCCGCCAGCTCCCGCGGCTGGCGCAGGATCTCGATGCGGATGGCCTCGAAGCGCTCCCCCACGCGGGGATCCCCGGCCACGAAACGCGCCCGCGTCAGCGCCTGATGCTCCCACACCCAGGCCTGCTTGCGCTGGTATTCGGCGAACGAGTCCAGCGGGCTCACCAGCAGACCGCTGGCCCCGTCGGGGCGCAGCCGCAGGTCGGTCTCGTAGAGCACGCCGGCGGGCGTGTAGCTGGTGAGCCAGGTGTTGATGCGCAGGCCGAGGCGGGCATAGACCTCCTGCGCCTCCGGCTGGGGGTCGTCGTGCAGGAAGATGATGTCCAGGTCGCTGGCGTATCCCAGCTCCTTGCCGCCCAGCTTGCCGTAGCCGACGATGGCGAACCGGGGCGCTCCCTCGCGGTGGCGGGCGCGCAGCCCCGCCCAGGCGAGCTCCAGCACCTTGGCGAGCATCAGGTCTGCGAGGTAGCTCAGGTGGTCGCTCAGGTGCTCCACGCTGAGCACCCCCTCCAGGTCGCGGATCAGCAGCCGGAACACCTTCATGTGCCGCAGGTTGCGCAGCACGTCCATCTGGCGCTCGGGGTCGCCCTCCGCGTCCTTCAGCTGGGCGTCGAGCAGCGCCTGGAAGCGCCGCCAGTCCGGTGGCGCCAGCGCTTCCCGGGCGTCCAGCAGCTCGTCGAGCAGGATCGGGTGGCGATTCAGGAACTCCGCCGCCCAGCTGCTGGCGGCGGAGAGCTTGGCCACCCGCTCCAGCGCCTGGGGATACTCCTGCAGCAGGGCCAGGTAGGCGGCGCGCCGGCTGATGGACTCCAGCAGGTCCAGCATCCGCTCCAGCGCCGTGTCGGCGCCGGGGAAGCGCGCCGCGGCGCGCAGCACCGCGGGCACCAGGGTGTCGAAGCGCTCGCGGCTGGCCGCCGGGAGCTGCCGGTAGCGGGCGCTGTCGCGGATGCTCTCCAGGCGCCCGAGGATCTGCGCCGGATTCCGGTAGCCCAGGCTGCCCAGGGCGGCCTGCGCGGCTTCCGCCTCGGCGGCGCCGCGCCACACGCCGGCGAGCCCGTCGTCCGGGGTCCCGGCGCGGCCGGACGCGAACACCTGCTCGAAATGCCGGGTCACGCAGGCACGGTGGGCGTCGAGGCCCTCCAGCATGCCGGCGTAGGTGGAAAACCCCATGGCTTGCGCGACCCGCAGCTGGTCGGCGGGGTCCGCCGGGAGGCGCTGGGTCTGCCGGTCGTCCAGGTACTGGAGGCGATGCTCCAGGTTGCGCAGGAACACATAGGCGGCCGCGAGTTCGGCGGCGGACTCCGATTCGAGCAGGCGACGGTCGGCGAGCCGGGCCAGCACCTCCAGCGTCGGGCGCACCCGCAGGCCGGGGTCGCGCCCGCCGCGGATGAGCTGGAAAACCTGGGCCGTGAACTCGATCTCCCGGATGCCACCGGGGCCGAGCTTGATGTTGTCCTGCATCTCGCGGCGGCGCACCTCCTGGCGGATCTGGGCGTGCAGCGCGCGCATGGACTCGAAGGCGCCGAAGTCGAGGTACTTGCGGAACACGAACGGAGAGACCACCTGCATCAGCTCCCGTTCGCCGCAGCCGGCGATCACCCGCCCCTTGATCCAGGCGTAGCGCTCCCACTCCCGCCCCTGGGTGTAGAAGTAGTTTTCAAGGCCGCCCAGGCTCAGCGCCAGCGGACCGCTCTCGCCGTCGGGGCGCAGCCGCATGTCCACGCGGAACACGTAGCCGTCCGCCGTGAGGTCGTTGAGCGCGGCGATCAGCCGCCGCCCCAGGCGGACGAAGAACTCATGATTGCTGATGGAGCGCGGTCCCTCGGTCTGCCCCTCCTCGGGATAGACGAAGATCAGGTCGATGTCGGAGGACACGTTGAGCTCCCCCCCGCCCAGCTTGCCCATGCCCACCACGAGGAGGCTCTGCGGCTTGCCGCTCTCCTCGCCCATGGGACGGCCATGCTGCAGCTCGAGCGAGGCCGTGAGGCGTTCCAGGGCGAAACCCACCGTGGTCTCCGCCAGGGAAGTCATGGTGCCGGTGACCTCCGCCAGATCCGCCAGCCCGGCGAGGTCCCGGGTCAGGACCCGAAGCATCACCCGGCCCCGAAGCCGGCGCAGCGCCGCCTTGAGGCCCTCATCCTCCGCCGCGGCGGACTGTTCCAGGGCGGCCCGCATCTCCTCCCGGCTGAAGGGCCGCGCGAGTTCCTCGCGCAGCTCGGTGGCGAGTTCGGGGCGGCTCTCCGCCAGGCGCCGGGCGAAGCGGCTCCATTCCAGGGCATGCGCCACCGGGTGGGCGGCGACGACGGGGGGCGTGGCGGCGGTCATGAGGCGGGCGTTTCGCGGTAAAATTACGGATTGTAAAGGCAAAGTTTTCTTTCACTAAGCGCGATTGCGCTGCAGCCACCGGCCCTTGTCCATCCGCCACATCCCGCATCCGCCGCTCCCCCGGGGATCATGCTGAAGCGAACCCTCTACGTCGCGTGGCGCAGTCTCGGCTGGGCCAGCCGGGCCCTCCTGACGGTGGCGGTCGGGCTGGCGTTCCTGTTCTCCGCGCTGGTGCTGGTGCTGCGCTACGCCGTGCTGCCCAACGCGGACCGCTACCGGGAGCCCATCATCGCCACCCTGAGCGAGACCCTCGGTGCCAGGGTGGGCATTGGCGCCATCGAGGCCGGCTGGGACGGCGCGCGCCCGCGACTGATGCTCTCCGACGTGGTCCTCCACGACCCCGGGGGCCAGCCGGCGCTGAAGCTGGGGCGGATGGAGAACAGCCTTTCCTGGTGGTCCCTGCTGTCCGGGCAGCTGCAGTTTCACACCATCGAGATCACCGCCCCCGACCTCAACGTGAGGCGCGATGCCCAGGCGGTGATCCATGTGGCGGGCATTGCGTTGCGGGGCGACTCGGGCGAGCCGTCCGTGGCGCAATGGGTGCTGGAGCAGCGGCGCATCG
>DASTHR010000349.1:0-2547 GCA_035718105.1 Burkholderiales bacterium | reverse complement strand
TCCCTCACGGCAAGCGAATCCCCCGGCACCTTCCATTTCTCCGCGGCGGCGGCCACCAGCATGGCCCGGGCCGAGGCCCCCGCCTTGCGCAGCTGGTCGAAGGAGTTGCCGATGGCGGTGCTGCCGCCGGTGCCCTGAACCGGGCCCCAGAACAGGTTGTTGTAGCGCCCGGCGTCCGCCGGCGCCCCCTGCACCTTCACCTGGCCCCAGCTCGCGTCGAGTTCCTCCGCCACCAGGGTGGCGAGACCGGTGTAGGTGCCCTGCCCCATCTCGAGATGCTTGGCGATGACGGTGACGGTGTTGTCGCGGCCGATGCGCACGAAGGCGTTGGGCTCGAACGCCCCGGCCCCCACCGCCCTGCCGCCCGCCTGTCCCGGCCCCGCCGCCGCCGCTTCCGCCAGCGCCGGCGGCAGGTAGACCGCGAGGGTGAGCCCCGCCCCCGCCTGCAGGAAGCGGCGGCGGCTTTCATTGACGATGCGAATGTCGCTCATTGGTCAGCGCCTCCTGAGTTATGCCAGGGACTTCGCGGCTTCGTGAATGGCGGCGCGCACGCGCTGGTAGGTCGCGCAGCGGCAGAGGTTGCCCGACAAGGCGGCGTCGATGTCCTCGTCGCTGGGCCTCGGGTTCTTCGCCAGCAGCGCCACCGCCGACATGATCTGGCCGGACTGGCAGAAGCCGCACTGCACCACCTCCAGTCGTTCCCAGGCGGCCTGCACCGCCCTGCCCACCTTCGACTGCAGGCCTTCGATGGTGGTGACCGAAGCGCCCGCCGCCTGGGAAACCGGCGTCACGCAGGAGCGCACCGGGGCGCCGTTGACATGCACCACGCAGGCGCCGCACTGCGCCATGCCGCAGCCGTACTTGGTGCCGGTGAGGCCGATGATGTCCCGCAGCGCCCACAGCAGGGGCGTGTCGGGATCGGCATTGAGCTTGTGGACCTTGCCGTTGACCTTGAGGGTGATCATGCTGGCTCCATGGGTGAATCGCGACGTCGAAACGGGCCCGCGGCGGGAAAATCACTCTCCCCGCAGCAGGCGGTAAAGGTTCATCAGCATGCCCGCGGTGGCGCCCCAGATGAAGCGCCCGTGGTAGGGCATCGCGAAATAGCGGCGCACCGCGCCGCCGTATTCGTAAGTGTGGGTCTCGTGGTTCGCCGGATCCAGGAGGAAGGGAAGCGGCACCTCGAACACCTCCGCCACCTCGAACGGGTCCGGCTCGAGGGCGAGAGGCGGCTCCACGAATCCCACCACCGGCGTGATCTCGTAATGGGTGACGGTCCGGTAGCGGGGCAGCATGCCGATCACCTCAACGCAGTGCGCCGGCAGCCCTACCTCCTCCTTCGCTTCCCGCAGGGCGGTGGCCACCGGCCCCGGATCCCCGGGCTCGGCGCGCCCGCCGGGAAAACTGATCTGTCCCGCATGGTCCGAGAGGTGTGCCGTGCGCTGGGTGAACAGCACGGATATGCCGTCGGCACGATTGATGAGCGGCACCAGCACTGCCGCCGGCGTGAGCGGCCTCTCGGCGGGATGCGCCAGCGCCGCCTCGTCGCCCCACACCGTGCGCGCGGGATCCAGCACGGCTCTCAGGCGCGCAGCCACAGCGCCCCTCGTCACCGGAGATTCGGCAAGCCCAGTATCCTTAGGCTCCATGGGTCTATGACCATTGGCGGGCCGGGAATATTCCCGGTCAATTCCGTGTTCTAGATATTCAGAGGCAAGCGGTTGCCTCGTCCACGGGAACGATTTTACGCGGGAACAGTCCATTCCGGTGCTGTAACCCCATCACTACCGTTGCATGCATAGGAGATAGACACATGAAAACATTGAAGTTGCTGGTAACCAGCCTGGCCTTCGCCCTGGCAAGCGGAGTTGCCATGGCCTCGAATTGCCCCAACGAGGCCAAGGCCATCGATGCCGCCCTGAGCAAGGACACCAAGCTCAGCGCGGAGCAGAAGGCGGAAGTGCAGAAGCTTCGCGACGAAGGCATGAAACAACACGATGCGGGCAAGCACAAGGAGTCCATGGAGACCCTGGGCAAAGCCAAGAAGTTGCTCGGGATCTGACCCACCCGCATCCGTACGCGAAAGCCCCGCCGCTGGCGGGGCTTTCTGTTTGTATGGGGCGATCAGCTAGAATCGGGGCCCCATGACCCCAACATCGAGTCCCACACTGCCGCTCCGCGGCGAACTGTTTCCGGAGATCGCGCCCAATCGCAGCGGGATGCTGCCCCTGGACGCGATCCACAGCATGTACTGGGAGGAATCCGGCAACCCCCGGGGCGTTCCGGTGGTGTTCCTGCACGGCGGACCGGGGGCGGGATCGGCGCCCAACCACCGCCGCTTTTTCGATCCCGGCTTCTACCGCATCGTGATCTTCGACCAGCGCGGGGCCGGCCGCTCCACGCCCCTGGGGGAACTGCGGGACAACACCACGCCGCACCTGATCGCCGACATCGAGCAGCTGCGCGAGCACCTGGGCATCGAGCGCTGGCTGGTGTTCGGCGGGTCGTGGGGCAGCACTCTGGCGCTGGCCTATGCCGAGGCGCATC